>NZ_JBFTLH010000010.1:0-197222 GCF_056396345.1 Cupriavidus sp. 05T42 | reverse complement strand
GCGAGTCGGAACCACCCCTTCCCATCCCGAACAGGACCGTGAAACGACTTTGCGCCGATGATAGTGCGGACTACCCGTGTGAAAGTAGGTCATCGCCAGGCTCTTATACCCAGAACCCCCAGCCCCATAAAGGCTGGGGGTTTTGCTTTTGCGGCGACGATTTCGTTCGCGCCGCGAAGCCCTCGTCATTTCAGCGTCGTATCGCTGTTGTATTCAGGGTACCGGAGTATTCCGGCGCGGATTTCGTTCTGTTATGTTTCCTACAAGCGCCGGGTCTAGGCGCGAAGCAGCGACGAGAAATTGGGTTTAGGGGGTTACATGGCGGCCACGAAGTTATGGCCCGCGCTTGCCAGCATGGCAGGCGTGTTGTTGTTGGCGGGATGTGCATCGAGCGGGGGAAATCCTCCCTTCGATCCGACGAAAATGGTCCCAGTGGCCGAAGTGGATTGCAAGACATTCGCGGCTAAAGCCGGCATGAAGTCGGCTGTTCACGTCGATGCGCTGGAGGCGGCGAATATCGCGACCGTGCTGGCCACGCAGCGGAATGCCGATGCTGAGGCTGGCGGCGACCCCGATGGCGAGGGCGAAGGCAGTGCTGCCGCGCCCGTGGCATTGCCCGAACTTCCTCCATTTTCAGCGTCCGCGTCGCTCGCCAATCTTCCTGCGGGCTGGCAGCCGTGGACGATCAACCGCAACAAGACCCCCACACGCTACACGCTGACCGAAGTGGATCAGCGCCTGGTGCTGCATGCCCAGGCCGACAGTTCCGCATCGGGGCTCTATGTGCCACTGACGCAGCGCGACCCCGGCATGCTTCGCTGGATGTGGAAGACGCGCGACGTGATCCGTAGCGCCGACAACGCGATGGGCCAGCGGGAAGACGCGCCTTTGCGCATCTTCGTCGCCTTTGATGGCGATACGGCCAAGCTGTCGCTGCGCGACCAGCTCATGTACGAAATGGCCCGCATCACCACGGGCCGTGAGATGCCTTACGCCACGCTGATGTACATCTGGGGCGGTCGCCGTCCCGCCGGCGCGGTGTTGAACAACCCCCATACGGATCGCGTCCGCATGATCGTGGTCGATTCGGGCACGCGCCACGCCAATAGCTGGCGCTGCCATGAGCGCGATCTGCGCGCGGACTACCGCAAGGCGTTCGGGACCGATCCCGGCAAGGTCATCGCCGTGGGGCTGATGACCGATACCGACAATACCAAGAGCCGCGCGGAGTCCTGGTACGGGGACATCGTCCTCGATTGACCGGGGGCTAGTCCTGGTCGATTGAGCAAGCGGAGGCCTGGCTTGGCGCCGTGTCCTCGAGCGCGAGCAGGGCGAACGTCGCCAGCCAATGGGTGGCGACGTAGTGGCCGCCCACCGCCTGCGGCAGTGACGCCTCGAGGTGATCGGACCACGCCCGCACAGCCAGCGGCTGGAGCGTCGGGGGCAGGGCGGGCCCCAGCAGCCGCCAGCACCATGCACGGGACAGGTTCAGGCCGTCCAGGTGCGACATCTTCGGGTCCGTGCGATCCGCCACCGTCACCGGCGTCAGCCAGGTCGCCAACTCGGCCTGCCCTGGCGAGAACATCTCCCACCAGTCCCCGAACGAGCAGTCGTCGTCGGTCACCTGCTGCATCAGGACCGCTTCGATCAATCCACCTGACAGGAACTCGTCGCCGCCCGGCTCGTAGCGGGCGGGATACCGTTGATCATGTCCGAACCAGCGGTGCGCGCGCCGGACAATGGCCTTGCGCAGCGCCAGATGCTGCGTGCTACGCGCGAAATGCAGCGCCATCACCAGCGCAAACGCGCTGTTGAAATGGGTGCCGGTCCGCACCGGGAAATCGGCGATTTCGATGGATTCGATCAGACGCAGCGCGAGGTGGTCGGCCAGGGGCGCACAAGCTGCTGCCCATTGCGCTGCCTGTGGGTCGGCAGCGCCCAGCAGCGTCAATTCCGACTGAAGCCGCAGCACCCACGCCCAGCCGTACGGGCGCTCGAACGTGCGCGAGCCCGGACGCTCGAAGTACGCCAACTCCGTCGCCAATGCCTCAGGGCGAAGTTGCGCGTCGAGCGTCTGCCGGATCTGCGGTGCGATCGGCAGGTCCGGGCGCGTCGCCAGCAGTCGCACCAGCAGCCAATGCATATGGACCGACGAATGCCAGTCGTAGCTGCCATAGAAGACCGGATGCGCCACCGCCGGCTCGGTGAGATCGCCGGCACGCGCCATCAGGTGGTCGAGCTTGTACGGATAGGGACGGACGATGTTGTCCAGCGCCACCCGGGCGAAGCCTTCCGCCGTGTTGTCGTCCAACAGCGTATGCGTCATCGCCGGCCTTTCCTATGAGCGGATTCTGAAAAGCTGCCCGCAATCAACGCCAAACTTAGGCGGCAGCGAGCCACTTCTCCACGAGTTTCACGAAGAACGTCGAGCCCACCGGCAGCAGCTCGTCGTTGAAGTCGTAGCTGGGGTTGTGCAGCATGCACGGTCCCATGCCGTGGCCGGCCTCGCGGTGCGTGCCCTCGCCATTGCCGATGAACAGGTAGCAGCCCGGCTTTTCCTGGAGCATGAACGAGAAGTCCTCGGCGCCCATGGTCGGCTCGACGTTGCCGTCCACATGGTCCGCGCCCACCACCTCGCTGGCCACGCCCACCGCGAACTCCGCCTCGGCGGCGCTGTTGATCGTCGGCGGGTAGTTGCGGCGGAATTCGAATTCGATGGTGCAGTCGAACGCCGACGCCACCGCGCGCGACACCTCTTCCATGCGCCGCTCGATCAGGTCGAGCACCGGCACCGTGAACGTCCGCACCGTGCCGCCGATCCATGCCTGATCCGGCACGATGTTGGTGGCATCGCCGGCGTGGAACTGGGTCACGGAGATCACGGCCGTGTCGATCGGCCGCTTGTTGCGCGTGATGATGCCCTGCAGCGCCGAGACGATCTGCGTGCCGGTGAAGACTGGGTCGAAGCCGTTGTGCGGCATGGCCGCGTGGGCGCCCTTGCCCTTCACGACGATGCGGAATTCATTGCTCGATGCCATCAGCGGCCCGGCCGTGGTGCCGAACGAGCCCACCGGCATGCCCGGCCAGTTGTGCATGCCGAAGACGGCATCGCACGGAAAACGCTTGAACAGCCCGTCCTTGATCATCTCGCGCGCGCCGCCGCCGCCCTCTTCGGCCGGCTGGAAGATCAGGTTGACGGTACCGTCGAAATTACGGTGCTCGGCGAGGTAGCGCGCCGCGCCAAGCAGCATCGCCGTATGGCCGTCATGGCCGCAAGCGTGCATCTTGCCGTCGTGCTGCGAGCGATGGCCGAAGGTATTGGCTTCCTGCAGTGGCAGTGCATCCATGTCGGCACGCAGGCCAATCGAACGGCCGCTGTTGCCGTTGCGGATCACGCCGACGAGCCCCGTCGTGCCAAGCCCGCGATGGACCTCGATGCCCCACGATTCCAAGCTTTTTGCGACCAGATCAGCGGTGCGCTGTTCTTCGAAGCAGAGTTCGGGATGGGCGTGGATGTCGCGGCGGAGGGTGCGGATTTCGGCTTGCGCCTGGAGGATTTCTGGGATGAGCTTCATGGTGCCGTACCGGGCAGTGGGATACCCCGATCATACCTGTCTGCCTGCAAAGCGCCAAAGACGGACCTTGGCGCCCCGACTTGGCGCACTGCAGCACAGCACCTCGCGCGCCCGCGCACCCCTCGCCGGGTGGGTTTCCCCGCATGGCGCTGCCGTTCCACTGCTGGAACAGTTCATGCTTGAAGTGCCTGGCCGGTCGCGCCCGGATCCGCGATGCAGAATGGACCGCACCAAAATGCGGCGATTTCTTATTGCGCAGGCGACGACTGCTCCTTATTGTCATTTCAGACTTCCCACAGGGAGAAACGCGCGATGTCCCTTCGCACTGTCAACAAGGTCAAGATCGCCATGAGCAAGAGGGTCGGCAATACCGCCGCCGCCGTGCTGCTGGCGAGCGCCCTCGGCCTCGGCCTGGCCGCGCCCGCCCAGGCGGTCGACCTGAAGATCGCCATGAGTTCGCCGCCGACCTCGATGGATCCGCATTTCTATAACCTGTTCTCGAACATCAACGTGTCCGAACACGTGTTCGACTCCCTGGTGAAGCTCGACCCGGACAGCCGCATCATTCCGGGCCTGGCCGAGTCCTGGAAGCTCGTGAACAACCTCACGTGGGAATTCAAGATCCGCAAGGGCGTGAAGTGGCATGACGGCACCGAGCTGACGACCGAGGACGTGGTCTGGTCGCTCGACCGCCCCGCCACGATCCTGAACAGCCCGGGCAAGTTCGACGTCTATACCAAGGCGATCATCAACAAGAAGGTGATCGATAAGTACACGCTCCAGCTGACCACCAACCAGCCGTATCCGTTGATGTTGAACGACCTGACGTCGATCTTCATGGTGCAGAAGAAGGCCACGCAGGGCCTGACGTCCGACGACTTCGCGCAGGGCAAGGGCATGGTCGGCACCGGGCCGTTCAAGTTCGTGAGCTACGCCCGCGACGACCGGGTCGAACTGGTCAAGAACCCCGACTACTGGGGCCCGAAGCCGGCCTGGGACAAGGTCACGCTGCGCTTCATCCCGAACCCGGCCACGCGCCTCGCCGCGCTGCTGTCCGGTGACGTGCAGGCCATCGAGAACGTGCCGACGCCGGACCTGCCCAAGGTGCGCCAGGACCCGAAGCTGTCGTTCTTCAGCAAGATCTCGCACCGCGTGATCTACCTGTTTTTCGATGCCAAGCGCGACAAGTCGCCGTACGTCACCACCAAGGACGGCCAGCCGATGGATAAGAATCCGCTCAAGGATGCGCGCGTGCGGAACGCCATCAGCATGGCCATCAACCGGCAGGGCATCAAGGACCGGCTGATGGAAGGGCTTTCCGAGCCGACCAACAACCTCGTGCCGCCCACGCTGTTCGGCTACAACCCGGCCCTGAAGACGGTGAAATACGATCCCGAAGGCGCCAAGAAGCTGCTCGCGGAGGCGGGCTACCCCAACGGCTTCGGCGTCACGCTGCACACGCCGAACAACCGTTACGTGAACGATGAGAAGATTGCCCAGACCATCGCCCAGAACCTGACGCGGATTGGCATCGCCACCAAGGTGGAAGGCATGCCGATGGCCACCTATTCGTCGAAGGGTATCAAGCACGAGTGGTCGTTCGGCCTGCTCGGATGGGGCGCCCAGACCGGCGAGGTCAGCTCGCCGCTGCGTGCGCTGCTCGCCTGCGAGGACTCGAAGAAGGGCTTCGGCACGACCAACTGGGGCGAGTACTGCAATCCAAAAATGGACGTCGTACTAGAGAAGGCGCTGGCCACGGTGGAAGACGCTGAACGATCGAAGCTGCTGCAGGAAGCCACGGCCATCGCCATCAACGACGGCGGCATCATCCCGATCCACCAGCAAGTCACCACGTGGGCCACGCAGAAGGGCATCACCTACGTGCCGCGTACCGACGAGCGCACTTATGCGCATAACTTCAAGCCGCAATAAGTCGGCTGGGGTCAATCGGCTGCACTAAGCTAGCAGCGGATGCCGTCGTGCAACGGTCCCTGACCTGGGGACCGTTGCCGGCGAAAGGATAGTGTCTCCACCATGCTGGTTTTCATCATCCGGCGCCTGATGCAGAGCGTGGTCGTGCTCCTCGTCATGTCGCTGCTCGTCTTTCTTGGCGTTTTTGCGATCGGCAACCCGGTCGACATCCTCATCAGTCCGCAGGCGGACCAGGAGGACATCAAGCGCACCATCGCCGCGCTCGGGCTGGACAAGCCGCTCTGGGAACAGTACTGGATCTTTCTGCAGAACGCCTTGCACGGCAACCTCGGCATGTCGTTCGCGCATGGCACGCCCGCACTGAAGCTGATCTTCGAGCGCATGCCGGCGACCATGGAACTGGCCGTCACGGCCATCCTGCTGGCCATCGTTCTCGGCATTCCGCTAGGTCTCTGGGCTGGGCTCCGGCCCACCGGCGTGGCCGGCAAGTCGATCATGACGATATCGATCCTGGGCTTCTCGCTGCCCACGTTCTGGGTCGGCCTGATGCTGATCATGGTGTTCGCGGTGCAGCTTGGCTGGCTGCCGTCGAATGGCCGGGGCGAGACCGTGCGGGTGCTGGGCATCCCGCTCAGCTTCCTGACCGTGGACGGCATCCGCCACCTGATCCTGCCGGCGGTCACGCTGTCGCTGCTGAACATCGCCATGGTGATCCGGCTCACGCGCGCCGGCACGCAGGAGGCCATGCTGCAGGACTACGTGAAGTTCGCCCGGGCCAAGGGCTTGTCGAACTCCCGCATCGTCGGGGTGCACGTTCTTAAGAATATTCTGATCCCGATCGTGACCGTGATCGCGCTCCAGTTCGGCTCGATCATCGCGTTCGCCATCGTGACCGAGTCGATCTTCGCCTGGCCCGGCATGGGCAAGCTCATCATCGACTCGATCCAGTTGCTGGACCGCCCGGTGATCGTGGCCTACCTGATGGTGATCGTGACGCTGTTCATCCTGATCAACCTCGTGGTGGACATCGTCTACAGCATGCTCGATCCGCGCGTGCGCATTGCCGACAACAAGGGCTGAGCCATGAGCGCGAGCACCGTACCGAACCCAACCAAGGAAGTCGCGATCCCGGCCGTGCCGGCGAAGGAGCAGACGCCGTTCCGCCGCTTCGCCCGGCAGTTCCTGGAGAGCAAGCTGGCCGTGCTGGGGCTGGTGACGCTCGGCCTCATCATCCTGATTGCGATCTTCGCGCCATGGCTGGCGCCGCAGAATCCGTACGACCTGGCCACGCTGGACGTGCTCGACGCACGGATGGCCCCGGGCGAACAGGCCGGCAGCGGCCTGACCTTCCTGCTGGGCTCGGACGAGCAGGGGCGCGACATCCTCTCCGCCGTGATGTACGGCCTGCGTATCAGTATCGGCGTGGGGGTGCTCAGCACGGTGATCGCGCTGCTGCTGGGGGCGACGCTCGGCCTGCTGGCCGGCTTCCTCGGTGGCCGCATCGAGGCGCTGATCATGCGCGTGGCCGATCTCCAGCTTTCGTTTCCGCCGATTCTGCTGGCGCTGATCCTGCTGGCCTTCCTGCGGCCGGGCCTCGGCAACATCGTTATCGCCCTGGTGGCGGTGCAATGGGCCTACTACGCGCGCACCACCCGCAGCGCGGCGCTGGTGGAGCGGCGCAAGGAGTACATCGAGGCCGCCACCTGCCTGGGCCTGCCGCCGGGGCGCATCATGTTCCGCCACCTGCTGCCGAACTGCCTGCCGCCGCTGATCGTGATCGCCGCGCTGCAGGTGGCATCGGCCATCACGCTGGAGGCCACGCTGTCGTTCCTCGGGCTCGGCGTGCCGGTCACGGAGCCGTCGCTCGGCTCGCTGATTTCGAACGGCCAGCAGTACATGCTGTCCGGCAAGTACTGGATCAGCTTCTTCCCGGGGATCGCGCTGGTGGTGACCATCGTGTCGATGAACCTCGTGGCCGACCAGTTGCGCGACGTGCTGAACCCGCGCCTGCAAACGCAATGACCGCCCAGGAGCGCGCATGAGCCAACCTACCCTGGTGGTCGAACACCTGAAAACGCAGTTTTTCACGCGCGCCGGCGTGGCCAAGGCCGTGGACGACGTGTCGTTCTCGGTCAACCGCGGCGAGATCATGGGCCTGGTCGGGGAGTCCGGCTCGGGCAAGTCGATGACCGGCTATTCGATCATGGGCCTGATCGATGCGCCCGGCAAAGTCGTCGACGGCCGGATCGCGCTGACCAGCCGCGACGGCGTGACGCGCGACCTCCGCGCGCTCACCCCCGCCCAGCAGCGCGACGTGCGCGGTAACCGCATCGCAATGATTTTCCAGGACCCGATGATGACGCTGAACCCGGTCCTGCGCATCGACACCCAGATGATCGAGGCCGTGCGCGCGCACGACAACGTCAGCAAGCCGGCCGCCCGCGAGCGGGCGCGCAACGCGCTGGCCCGGGTCGGCATTCCCTCGCCGGACGAGCGCCTGACCGCCTACCCGCACCAGTTCTCGGGCGGCATGCGCCAGCGCGTGGCGATTGCCATCGCGCTGCTCAACAAGCCGGACCTGATCATTGCCGATGAGCCGACCACGGCGCTGGACGTGACCATCCAGGGCCAGATCCTCTATGAGATGCAGTCGCTGTGCCGGGAATCGGGCACCGCGCTGATCTGGATCACGCACGACCTGTCCGTGGTGGCCGGGCTCGCGGACAAGGTCTGCGTGATGTACGCCGGCAAGATCGTGGAATCGGGCGATGTGCGCCAGGTGCTGGAGCATCCCGAGCACCCGTACACGCACGGGCTGATCGGCTCGGCGCCGTCGCGCAACCCGCGCGGCACGCCGCTGCGGCAGATTCCGGGGATGACGCCATCGCTGCTGAATCTGCCCGGCGGCTGCTCGTTCCGCGAGCGCTGCCCCTACGCGACCGACATCTGCAAGACCGAACCGCCGCTCGGCACCTCGCCAGACGGCCGGGAGCTGCGCTGCTTCCACCCGGTACTTGCCCAGCAGGAGGCCGCATGAGCCAGTCCGTGATCGATACTCCGGCGAGTGCCGCCAACATCACGCCGACCGAGCCCGCGACGCCTCCCGCGCCGCTGCTGGAGTTGCGCGCGGTGTCCAAGCGCTTCGTCAAGACGCTCGACGTGGCGGCCAAAATCGCCAATGTCTTCGGCGCGAAGCAGCGCGTGGAGGTGGTGCATGCCGTAGATCGCGTGGACCTGGCGATCCGCGCGGGCGAGGTGGTCGGGCTGGTGGGCGAGTCGGGCTGCGGCAAGTCCACGCTGGGCCGGATGGCCGTGGGGCTCCATACGCTGACCGAGGGCGAACGGTTCTGGCGCGGCGTGGATCTGGACCGCCTGCCGCCGGACAAGCGCCGCGAGAAGCAGCTCGCCATCCAGATGATCTTCCAGGACCCGTACGCGTCCCTGAACCCCCGGCTGCGCGTGCTCGATATCGTCGGCGAGGCACCCGTGGTGCACGGCATGGTCGAGAAGGGCGCCCAGAAGACCTATGTGGAAGACATGCTCGTACGCGTGGGCATGGATCCCACCGTGCTGCGCCGCTTCCCGCACCAGTTCTCGGGCGGACAGCGGGCGCGCATCGGCATCGCCCGGGCCTTGGCCGTGAAGCCGGAATTCCTGGTCTGCGACGAATCGGTGGCGGCGCTCGATGTCTCGATCCAGGCCCAGGTCCTGAACCTGTTCATGCGCCTGCGGGAAGACCTGAACCTGACCTACCTGTTCATCAGCCATGACCTGGGCGTGGTCAAGCACATCAGCGACCGCGTGGTGATCATGTATCTGGGGAGGGTGGTGGAGTCGGCGCCCACCGAGGACGTGTTCGCGGCGCCGAACCACCCGTACACGCAGGCGCTGCTGGCCGAGGCGCCCAAGCTGGAAGTGGGCAAGAAGACCTATGTGGCGATCCGGGGCGAGATCCCGTCGCCGCTGAACCCGCCGCTGGGCTGCCACTTCCACCCGCGCTGCCCGCACGCGATGCCGCGCTGCCGGGAGGAACAGCCGATGCTGAAGGAGATCGCGCCGCTACGCTTCTCGGCGTGCCATCTGAACGATATGGCTTGAAAGGGGCCCCTCCGCCCCAGGAGGGGCGCCCCAGGTGCGGTCAGCGAATCACCACGCCGCGCGAGTTGATGATCGTCATTTCGACGAATTTCGATCCCACGTGGTTCTCTGGCCCGTACTGGACGATGAAGCCGCCCAGATCCACGTTGCGCATGCTTTCCACGGCGGTGATGAACTTCTCGCGCGTGACCTCGCGCCCGGTGCGGCGCAGCCCTTCCACGAACGCCTTGGCGGCGATGAAGCCCTCGATACTGGCGTAGTCGAAGTCGTTCTGCTTGCCGGACGCCTGCAGCAGGCGCAGGTACTCGCGCACCACCGGCAGCGTGGCGTTGCCCGGGTGCGGCATCACCTGCGAGATGATCACGCCGCTGCCCAGCGGGCCCACTTCCTTGGCCAGCGCCTGGGTGCCGACGAAGGACACGTTGTAGAACTGGCCGCTGTAGCCGCGCCGCAGGGCTTCCTTCACGAACGCGCCCACGGTGCGGTAGGCGCTGATCAGCACGATGGCGTCCGGGCTGGCCTTCATGGCGCCCTGCATCGCGTCGCCGATCTCCACCGTGTTGCGGATCACCGACTCCTGGGCGACCAGCTTCACGCCGCTGTCGGCCGGGAGCGACTTGATCGCCTGCTCCACCCCGGCGATGCCGGCCTTGCCGTAGGCGTCGTCGTTATAGACCACGGCCACGCGCTTCAGGCCCGTGGTGCGGATCTGGCGCACGATGGCGGAAGTTTCCTCGTCGTAGCCGGCGCGCACGTGGAAGACGTAGCGGCTGCGCGGGTCGCGCAGCGACTGGGCGCCCGTGAACGGGGCGAAGAACGGCACGCGCGCCTGGTTGGCCAGTGGCACGGCGGCCTGGCTGGTCGGCGTGCCCACGTAGCCGAACAGCGCGAAGACGCGGTCTTCCTCGATCAGCTTTTTGGTGTTCTTGATGGCATCGTCCGGCTCGTAGGCATCGTCCAGCGCCTTGAGTTCGATCTTGCGGCCGAACACGCCGCCTTGCTGGTTGATGTAGTCGAAATAAAGCCGCGCGCCCGAGTTCATCTGCTTGCCGAGCACCGCGGTGGAGCCGGTCAGCGCGGCGGACTGGCCGAGCAGGATGGTGTCGGCCGTAACGCCGGTCTCGGCGGCCGTAGTGTTGGCCGCGCTTGCCGCGCCGGATGCGACGACGGCGCACGCCGCCAGCAGGCCGGCAAAGCGCCGGCGCGTGACCCCAGAATGCAAAACCATGTGAATCCCCGTCAAAAAATCCAAAGTGTTCTTGTGCTTCTGTACCCCGCGGCCCCCGCCCGGTCTGTTGCCTGTGAGGGGGTTCCGGCACGGTGGCCGGACTGTCGGGCGGTTTGCCCGGCAGCGCCGGAACATCATAATCGAATACAATCGGAGCCAAACAATTTCTCCCGGTTCGGGACCCTCCGGCGAGGCGCTTGCGCCACAGTCATGCCCCCAGACATGACGGCCGCCTGGCCCGCTCCGTCGCCAGAAATCCATCGCCCCAGGCCCCAAGGCCCCCCAGCCGCCCCACGTCCGACATCACCATGGCCACCCGTATCGTCCGCGCCGCCTGCCCCCACGATTGCCCCGACACCTGTGCGCTGCTCGTCACCGTCGAGGACGGCCGGGCCATCAAGGTGGCCGGCGACCCCGACCACCCGGCCACCCAGGGCGTGCTGTGCACCAAGGTTTCCCGCTATACGGAACGCACCTACCACCCTGACCGGCTGCTGACGCCGCTGCGCCGCGTCGGCAAGAAGGGGGAGGGCAAGTTCGAGCCGATTTCCTGGGACGAGGCGCTCGACGAGGTGGCCCGCCGCCTCGGCGCCATTGCCGCGCGCGACCCGCAGGCCATCATCCCCTACAGCTACGCCGGCACCATGGGACTGGTGCAGGGCGAAAGCATGGCCGCGCGTTTCTTCCACAAGCTCGGGGCTTCGCTGCTGGACCGGACGATCTGCGCCAGCGCGGGCGCCACGGCGCTGCGCTATACCTATGGCGCCAGCGTGGGCATGGACATGGAATACGTGGCCGATGCCAAGCTGGTGATCATCTGGGGCGGCAACCCGATCGCCTCGAACCTCCATTTCTGGACCCGCGCGCAGGAAGCCAAGCGCCGTGGCGCCACGCTGGTCGCCATCGACCCGTATCGCTCCCTGACGGCCGAGAAGTGCCACCGCCACATCGCGCCGATGCCCGGCACCGACGGCGCGCTGGCGCTGGCGATCATGCACGTGCTGATCCGCGACGATTTGCTCGATCACGACTACATCGAACGGCACACGGTCGGCTTTGCCGCGCTGCGCGAGCGGGCGATGGAATTCTCGCCGGCCCGCGCCGCCGAGATCTGCGGCGTGCCGGTGGAAGACATCGAATGGATCGCCGGCCTCTACGGCCAACTCGCGGTGCGTGAGCGCCAGCCAGTGGCCATCCGCCTGAACTACGGCATGCAGCGCGCCCACGGCGGCGGCCAGGCCGTGCGCGCGGTGGCGAGCCTGCCGTCGCTGGTCGGCGCCTGGCGTCACCCGGCGGGCGGCTTGCAGCTATCGACCTCGGGTTTCTTCCCGATCGACCACGCGGCGCTCCAGCGGCCCGACCTGCTGCCAGACTGGCCGCAGGTGCCGCGCACCGTGAACATGAGCACGATTGGCGACGCGCTGCTCGACGACGGCACGGGCGCCCAGGGCCCGAAGATCGAAGCCGTGGTGGTCTACAACAGCAACCCGGTGGCCGTGGCGCCGGAATCGGCCAAGGTGGCGGCCGGCTTCGCGCGCGAGGATTTGTTTACCGTGGTGCTCGAGCATTTCCGCACCGATACGGCCGACTACGCCGATATCGTCCTGCCGGCCACGACCCAGCTCGAGCATGTGGACGTCCACAAAGCCTACGGCCACACCTACTTCCTGGCCAACAACCAGGCCGTGGCGCCGATGGGCCAGGCGCTGCCGAATACCGAGATTTTCCGCCGGCTGGCCGCGCGCATGGGCTTCACCGAGCCGTGTTTTGCCGATAGCGACGAGGCCATCGCCGCGCAGGCCATCCTGCGCGAGGACAAGCGGGCCGAGGGCATCAGCTGGGATTCGCTGCGCGAGCAGGGTTGGCAGAAGCTGAACCTGCCGGCTGCGCCGTTCGCCGAGGGCGGCTTCCCCACGGCATCGGGCAAATGCGAGTTTTACTCCGAGGCGATGGCCCGCGACGGCCTCGATCCGGTGCCGGCCTATGTCCCGCCTTACGAGGCGCCGGCCTCGGCGCCCGAGCTGGCGGCCCGCTATCCGCTGGCGATGATCTCCCCGCCGGCTCGCAATTTCCTCAATAGCTCGTTCGTCAACGTGGACAGCCTGCGCGCCACGGAGGGCGAGCCGCACCTGGACATCCATCCGCTGGACGCCGCCGCGCGCGGCATCGTCCACGGCGCCATGGTCCGTGCCTTCAACGACCGGGGCAGCATGCTGGCCCGCGCCCGCGTGACGGACCGCGCGCGGCAGGGCCTGGTGGTGGGTTTGTCGATCTGGTGGAAGAAGCTGGCGTCGGACGGCAAGAACGCCAACGAACTGACCAGCCAGCGCCTGACTGACCTGGGCCGCGCGCCGGTCTTCTACGACTGTCTGGTCGAGGTGGCGCCCGCGCCGGCCGAGGTGGAGAGGGAGGCCGTGGCGTCATGATGCGCTGGCCGGCCCGCTGGCGCGTGGCGGGCACCCTGGTGGTGCTGGCCGTCGCGGCGCTGGCGGCCGGCTGCGACACGCTCGGCTATTACTATCAGTCGGTCGGCGGCCATCTGGGCGTGATGGCCAAGGCGGAGTCGCTCGACGACGCCATCGACGCCGCCCGCAACGCCAACGACACCCGCCTGGCCCAGCGCCTCACGCTGGCGCGGCAGATGCGCGACTACGCCTCGCGCGAGCTGAAGCTGCCGGACAACGGCAGTTATCGCCGCTACGCCAACCTGCATCGGCCCTACGTGGTGTGGAGTGTGTTCGCCACGCCGGAATTGTCGATGGAGCTGCGCAAGTGGTGCTTCCCCATCGTCGGCTGCATCACGTATCGCGGTTATTACGATCCCCAGGACGCCGAGCAGTACGCCAAGGATCTGCGCCGGGAAGGCTTCGAGGCCTACGTGGCCGGGATCCCGGCCTATTCGACGCTCGGATATTTCGACGATCCGCTACTCAATACCTTCGTCTACCAGCCCGAGGGCGAACTGGCCCGGCTGATCTTCCACGAACTGGCCCACCAGGTGGTCTACGTGCGCAACGACACCGCGTTCAACGAGTCGTTCGCCACCGCCGTGGAGACGGCCGGGGTGGAGCAATGGCTGGTGCACGCTGCCTCAGCGGACGCCCGCGCCAGCTACCAGATCTACGACAGCCGCCGGCGCGACTTCCGCGCCATGCTGCTGCGCACGCGTGACAAGCTCGTGGCGCTGTACCGCGCCCCGCTGGACGATGAGGCCAAGCGCCAGGGCAAGGCGCGGATCTTCACCGAACTGCGCGAAGACTATGCACACAAGCGCGCCGAATGGGGCAACTACAGTGGCTACGACCGCTGGTTCGACCAGCCCCTGACCAATGCCCACCTGGCCGCCGTGGCCACCTACCAGCAATGGGTGCCTGCGTTCACCGCGCTGCTGGCCAAGTCGGGCGGCGACTGGACCCGCTTCTACGCCGAGGCGCGCCGCCTGGGCGACCTTCCGCCGGCCGAGCGCGACGCAGCGCTGCGCCGGCTGGCGCCGCCGGCCACGGAGGTCACGCCACCGTCGCCGCCGCAGCCTCCGCCACCCAAGCCCCTGTCGGCACAATCCCCAGACAAAGGCGATACCGGCCGGTAGAACCCGACGCCTTCCCGCCCAATCCGTCAAGCCGCGTGTTTCCCGATGGTGGAGCGCGCGCCGCATGAGAAAATTGCCCTATGCCACCCCCCTCCAGGAAAACCGGCGCCGTGCCGCGCGCCGATGAAGCCGCCACGCTGGCCGACGACGGTCCGGCGCGCTCGCACGTTGCCGAGCGCCAGGAAGCACGCCGCCGCCAGATCCTGGATGCCGCCGCCCAGCTCTTCTATACGAAGGGCTACCCCGGCATGACCATGAACGACCTGTGCCGGGCGCTCGGCGTCACCAAGCCGGCGGTCTATTACTACTTCGCCGACAAGTACGAGATCTTCGACATCCTGTGCCGCGAGTCGGCCCAGACCTGCCTGCCGGTGATCCGCGAGACGGCCGACCCGGCGCTGCCCGTGCGCGAGCGCCTGCACGCCTGCCTGCTGGAGATGGCGCGGCGCTGCGTGCGCTGCCACGTGGCGGCGGCGCTGAGCTTCCGCGACAACCAGTACCTGAAGCCGGACACCGTGGCGTGGCTCAACACCATGGCGCGCGACTTCTATCGCGACCTCTACGTGCTGCTCGAGGAAGGGCGCGCCACCGGCGTGTTTGCCTTCGGGGATGCCCGCGTGACCGCGCATTCCATGGGCGGCGTGATCGGCTTCATGTACACCTGGCACGAGCCCGGGCGCATGGACGAGGAAACCCTCGCCCAGGAACTGGCGTCCAACATGATGAAGCTGGTGCTGCCGAGCTGAGGCCAGGCGGGGAGCTAGGGGTATTCCCTCGCCGCCACCCCTGAGTGGCGCATAATTCACGATTTCACGATTCCGGTGGGTGGAGGACTTCGTCTAACGTGTTGTCTGGCGAGGCGTGCACGTTTAGCATTCCCAAAAAATCGAACGACCATTCAGAAATTCAGGAGACGGTATGGAAAAGCTGTGGCTGAAACATTATCCGGCGGGCGTACCGGCAGAGATCGACGCCAGTCAGTTCCGTTCGCTGGCCCAGTTGCTCGAGGAATCGTTCCGTACCTACGCCGACCGTCGCGCCTTCATCTGCATGGACCGCGCCATTACCTATGGCGAGCTGGACCAGCTGTCCGCGCACTTCGCGGCGTGGCTCCAGTCACGCGGCCTGCGCCCCGGCGCACGCGTGGCCATCATGATGCCGAACGTGCTTCAGTACCCGGTGGTGCTGGCCGCCGTGCTGCGCGCCGGCTACGTGGTGGTCAACGTCAACCCGCTCTACACGCCGCGTGAACTGGAACACCAGTTGAAGGACAGCGGCGCCGAGGCCATCGTCATCCTCGAAAACTTTGCCGCCACGCTCCAGGCCGTGCTGCCGGCCACGCCGGTCAAGCACGTGGTGGTGGCCAGCATGGGCGATATGCTCGGCACCGTGAAGGGCGCCGTGGTCAATTTCGTCGTGCGCAACGTCAAGAAGATGGTGCCGGCCTGGGAGCTGCCGCACTGCGTGCGCTTCAACGACGTGCTGGCCGAGGGCGCCAAAATGACGCTCAAGCCGGTGGACACTGGCCCGGACGACATCGCCTTCCTGCAATACACGGGCGGCACCACGGGGATCTCGAAGGGCGCCACGCTGCTGCACCGGAACATTGTGTCGAACGTGTTGCAATCTGAAGCCTGGATGCAGCCCGCGCTGGCCAAGGGCGCGCCCATCGACCAGGTCATCACGATCACCGCGCTGCCGCTGTATCACATCTTCGCGCTGACGGTCTGCTGCCTGCTGGGCATGCGCAGCGGCGGCCTGAGCATCCTGATTCCGAATCCGCGTGACATCCCCGGCTTCGTCAAGGAACTCCAGAAGTACAAGTTCAACATGTTCCCGGCGGTGAACACGCTCTACAACGCGCTGCTGAACAATCCGGACATCGGCAAGGTCGATTTCTCGGGCCTGCGCGTGGCCAACGGCGGTGGCATGGCGGTGCAGGAGGCGGTGGCCAAGAACTGGCTGGCCAAGACCGGCTGCCCGGTCATCGAGGGCTACGGGCTGTCGGAGACCTCGCCGTCGGCCACCTGCAACCCCACGGACACGGACACCTTCTCGGGCACCATCGGCCTGCCGCTGCCTTCCACCGAGGTCTCGATCCGCGACGACGACGGCAACGAACTGCCGCTCGGCCAGCCGGGCGAGATCTGCCTGCGCGGCCCGCAGGTGATGGCCGGCTACTGGAATCGCCCGGACGAGACGGCCAAGGTTATGACGCCGGACGGCTTCTTCAAGACCGGCGACATCGGCATCATGGACGAGCGCGGCTACACCAAGATCGTCGATCGCAAGAAGGACATGATCCTGGTGTCGGGCTTCAACGTGTATCCGAACGAGGTGGAAGGCGTGGTCGCGGAGTGCCCGGGCGTGCTGGAAGTGGCAGCCGTCGGCGTGCCGGACCAGCATTCGGGCGAGGTGGTGAAGCTGTTCGTGGTGAAGAAGGACCCGGCGCTGTCCGAGGCCGATGTCATCGCGTTCTGCAAGGAGCGGCTGACCGGCTACAAGCGGCCAAAGTATGTCGAGTTCCGCACCGAGCTGCCCAAGACCAACGTCGGCAAGATCCTGCGCCGCGAACTGCGCGACAGCCGCAAGGCGGCCTAAGCCGCGTCGCAATCCGCTGCGATCAGCCGGGCGCCCTCAGCACTCGTTCGAGGGCGCGATCAGCGGCTGGGGCGCGCCGTCCGGATAGATCACCCGCGCGCAGGCGCCCGGGTCCAGCCCGGCCAGCGCCGGCGCGTTGACGTTCACCACGGTCCCGTCCGCGGCCTGCACCTTGTACAGGAACAGGTCGATCTGCTGCGGCGGCCGGCGGTTGAACAGCTGCGTCAGGTCGATCGAAAATCCCACCCCCACGGCGCTGCCGCCGCGCCCGCCGCCTCCACCCACGCCAGCCGCCCCCACGCCCACGCCATAGCCCGGGTAGCTGCCCCCATCGGGCACCTCCACACGGGTCAGGTACGTTCGCTCGATCACGCGGCCCAGCTTGACCGTGGCATTCATCGGCGCCACCTGCGGGGCGGCTGGCGGCGTCTGGGCACAGCCAGACAGGCCAGCCATCACAGCGGCCGTGGCGAGGGTCAGGATCGGGCGGAACAGGGTTTTCATGGCATCTCAGCCGGCAAGGCTGGTCTTGAGCCGGCCCAGCAGGCGGAACAGCGCGCGGCGGTCCGTCTCGGCCAGTCCGGAAAACAGGTGTTCCACCCAGCTCTCGTGCGCGCGGGCCATGCGCGAGAATGCCTCGCGGCCGGCGGGGGTCAGGCGGATCAGGTAGGCGCGGCGGTCCGTGGGCAACGCCTCGCGCGTGACCAGGCCCTCTTGCTGGAGCTGGTCGGTGATGCCGGTAACGTTGCCGCCGGTCACCATCATCCGGCGGGACAACTCGCCCATCTTGAGGCCCTCGGGGTGGCGGTCGAGCTGGGACATCAGGTCGAAGCGCGGCAGCGTCACCGCGAACTCCTGGCGCAACCGCGAGCGGATGTCGCCCTCCACGAGGTTGGTGCAGGTCAGCAGGCGCAGCCAGAGGCGCAAGGCCTCGTGGCTGGTCTCGCCGACGCGGGTCTCGAGATCTACCGGCGCAAGGTCGGCACTCGGGGGCGCCGCGTTGGCTGTGGGCGAAGTGGGCATTGCGATACCAGGGCAGGCAAAACGTTTGATACCTCAAGTATATGCGCTGGTCCGGTGCAATGCCCCGGAGATCCGCGTTCTGGATCGACGTCCTTAATCGACCTTGGCGCCCGAGTCCTTCACCACCTTCGCCCATTTGGCCGTCTCGGCCCGGATGAACGCCGCGAACTGCTCCGGCGTGTTGCCGACCGGATCGGCGCCCTGGGCCAGCATGCGCTCCCGCACGGCCGGCGTGGCCAGGCTCTTGGCCACTTCCTGCTGAATGCGATGGACGATGTCGGTCGGCGTGCCCGCCGGCGCCAGCAGGCCAAACCACGAGCTGGCCTCGAAGTTCGGCAGCTTGGCGGCGGCCGCCACGGTCGGCAGGTCGGGCAGGGCCGGCGAGGGCTTGGCGCTGGTCACCGCCAGTGCCTTCAGCTTGCCGCTCTTGATCAGTTGCATCGACGAAGGCAGGTTATCGAACATCAGCTGCATGGTGCCGCCGGACAGGTCGGTCAGCGCCGGGCCGCTGCCCCGGTACGGGAAGTGGACCATGAACGTCTTGGTCTGGGTCTTGAACAGCTCGCCGGCCAGGTGGATGGACGTGCCGTTGCCGCTCGACGCCATGTTCAGCTTGCCCGGATTGGCGCGCGCATAGCCGATCAGGTCATTGACGCTGTTGATCTTGTTCTGCTGCGCGAAGGCCGGGTTCACCACCAGCACGTTCGGCACCGACGCCACCTCGGTGATCGGCACGAAATCCTTGATCGGATCGAACGGCAGCTTGGCGTAGAGCGACTGGTTGATGCCGTGCGTGCCGACGGTGCCCATCAGCAGGGTGTAGCCGTCCGAGGCGGACTTGGCGACGATGTCCGTGCCGATATTGCCGCCCGCGCCCGGTTTGTTGTCCACCACCACGTTCCAGCCGGGCAGCTTCGACAGCTCGGCGGCCACGGCGCGCGCGAGGATGTCGGTGGTGCCGCCGGCCGGGAATGGCACCACGAGCCGGATCGGCTTGTTCGGGTACGGATCGGCGGCAAAGGCGGTGGACGCGGGCAGGGCGAGGGAAGCCAGGGCGGTGGACAGCAGCAGCGCAAGGGCGCGCCGGCGGGGGTGGTGCATGAGGGTCTCCTGTTGGCGGCCGGCTGTCTGGTCTTCCGGTCTCGGGGCCATTCTAGTCTCGCCAGCGCCACTTCGCGGATGAGGTGAAGCCCTTACCGACTGTGCCCGGGCGTGTCACGGAAACGAAAAAAGGCGCCCGCAGGCGCCTTTCCTCCCCAATCAGATGCTTCAGGTCAGAACTTGTGGCGGATACCCAGTGCCACGCCGATCTGGCTGTTCTTGCCCTGTTGCATGAAGTAGCCGTTGGCGAAGCTCACGGCCGAGGTATCGAAGTTCAGGCCCGAGTTCTTGGCGTAGCCGGCCGTCAGGTAGACGTCGGTGCGCTTCGAGAAGTTGTAGTCGGCGACGAAGCTGACCTGCCACGGGTTGGCCGGGTTGTCCTGGACGAATGCCGACGAGGCGCGCAGCGTCTTCAGATCGTCGTAGAAGTACGCAAGCGTCAGACCCAGCGGGGCAGTGACCTGGTAGTTCAGGCCAGCCCAGAAGTAGTCGTCGCGCTGGAGCGTGTTGCCGGCGTTGTCCTCGATCATGCCGTAGCGGTAGCCCACCATCGCCTTGAACGGGCCGAATGTGTAGCTGCCGGCCGTGCCGATCTTGCGCGACTTGCCCGCCGAGCCGATCGTGGTGGCCGGACGCCATTCGTCATAGGCCACCGTCAGGCCGAACGGGCCCGAGAGGTACAGCAGGCCGGCGCCGCCGCCCGCGTTGTTGTTGAAGTTGCCGGGGGCTTCGCCAGCCCCTGCGTTGGCCAGCGGCACGGGGCCGATGGCGGCCACGCCGGTGCCGAAGCTCCAGTGCGCTTCAGCGGTGACCGGGCCGAGCACGGCGGTGTACTTGACCGTGTTGTCCGAACGGAAGTTGGTACCCAGCTGGGCCACCACCGGTTCGTAGATCGTGGCATAGCCGGTCGGCGAGAAGTTCGCGAACATGTCGAACATCGTCGTGTACTGGCGGCCGAAGGTCAGGCGGCCGAGCTTGTCGCTCTGCATACCCACGTAGGCTTGACGACCGAACAGGCGGCCGCCTTGCTGCGAGCGGCCATCGTCGAGGCCAAAACCGGATTCCAGCACGAACAGCGCCTTCAGGCCGCCACCGAGGTCTTCGGTGCCACGCAGGCCCCAACGCGAGCCGGACAGGCCGCCGCCGGTCTGCAGGCCGACGCGGCTGCCGCCACCGGGCAGTGACGGCGGGCGGCCATTCGGGCCCCACGTCGCCGGATTGGTATTGAAGCCCGGTGCCAGGTGGTTGTTATATTCGATCGGCACGTCCACGACGCCGTACAGCGTCACGCTCGTCTGGGCGTTTGCCGCGCTGGCAAACGCGCCCATCGCGGCAAGCGCGATTAGCGACTTTTTCATGCTGGGTTATCTCCACTTAAGAATTATTAGATGAAGCGCCGAAGAACCTCCTGAGCCCTCTCTCCACTCTTCTGCGCTTAACTTCCATGGAAGCTGTCGGTCACTCTAGCAAAAGCGCGCATTTTGTTGACCCTGAGGTAAACGTCTTGTCTTGTTTTCACAACTCAGGGTTTCTGGGTACGGAAAACCAGTCCAGGCGCAGCGTTCCGGGCTGCTCGCGGCTTGCCGCCGGGGGCGTGCGGATGGGCGCCGGGTACAATGCGGGGAAATCCCGAGGCGCTGCCGGCCCCGGCCTCCCCCGTTGGTGGGGGATCGGATCGGCCGCGTGAAATGCCGCTCAAACGGGTGCTTGAAGCTTGACGCATCACTGATTGACCGAAATCGACAAGACATCGCAGACATGGATACGCTGATCCGAGAATTCGACGTGGCGCTGCGCGCCATCGCGGGCGCGACCCGGGCCGGCCGGCCGAACCCGGCTGACCGCCTGGCGCCGGAGACGGATGAACTGAGCGCGGATGCACGCCGCCATGTGGCCGGGCTGATGCGCATCAACCATGTCGGCGAGGTCTGCGCCCAGGCCCTGTACCAGGCGCAGAAGATCACGGCGCGCACCGCGCCGGTGCGGGCGCAGATGGATGCCGCCGCGCGCGAGGAGGAAGACCACCTCGCCTGGTGTGCCGAGCGACTGCGCGAACTCGGCTCGCGGCCGAGCCTGCTGAACCCGGTCTGGTACGCGGGCGCGTTCGCCATCGGCTTCCTGGCCGGCCGCGCCGGTGACCGCGTGAGCCTGGGCTTCGTCGCCGAGACCGAGCGCCAGGTCGAGCATCACCTGACCGGCCACCTCGACCAGCTGCCGCCCGCCGATGGCCGCAGCCGCGCCATCCTCGAACAGATGCGCGACGACGAGATCCGCCACGGCGATGCCGCGCGCGACGCCGGCGGCCTGCCGCTGCCCGCCCCGGTACGCGCGCTGATGCGTGCCGCCTCGCGCGTGATGACCACCACCGCCTACCGCATCTGATTCCCACCGGCGGCCAGCCGGATCGGCTGCCCGCCCGGCCTGTGGAAAAGTCCCGTGAGCCCTTGTGCAATCGGGGCTCGCGGCAAAACGTTGTATCCTTCGCGACAACGCGGAACGGAATTCGCCCAGCGTTGTCGGCAGTCCCTCCCTCGGCAGTTCTCAGGTGGTTTCTCTGCTTTGCTCCCTAAGATCTTCATTTCATTAAGGATTCACTTTCGTGGTGCGTGAAGTCAACGCGCTAAGTCTTTGTTCTGATTCAAAAAACACCGTTTTTCGCCCGATGGCGAGCCTTGACCCGCTATACCGCTTCCTCTAAAGTGGGAAATAGTGTGAGGAAGTGTATTTTTGTGTGATAAAGCGGCCTGCGTCTGCGATGATTTGAACAGACCGGACAGGATGGTTCGACCTGCCGCACGGCGCGTAAGCCGTCGGCAACCGGGGGGCATAGCTTGTTTCAGGGAGCATCGGCGCTGTCGCTCGATGCCAAGGGTCGGATGTCGATTCCGGCCAGGCACCGCGAAGCGCTGCAACAGCAGGCCGAAGGCCGGGTGACGCTGACCAAGCACCCGGATGGATGCCTGTTGCTCTTTCCCCGCCCCGAGTGGGAGACCTTCCGTAGCCGTATCGCGGCGCTGCCGATGGATGCGCACTGGTGGAAGCGGATCTTCCTGGGCAACGCCGCCGACGTGGAAATGGATGGCGCGGGCCGCGTGCTGATTGCACCGGAGCTGCGCAGTGCCGCCATGCTCGACAAGGAAGTCATGCTGCTCGGTATGGGCAGCCATTTCGAAGTCTGGGACGCCGCCACCTACGCCGCGAAGGAATCGCAGGCGATGGCACAAGGCATGCCGGACGCATTGAAGAATTTCTCTTTCTGAAGAGGTCATGAGCCCTACCGGAACGCCGGGGTCCACCACCCTGCGCCATCGCACCGTGTTGCTGGACGAGGCCGTCGAGGCGCTCGTCTGGCGGCCCGACGGCGCCTACGTGGACGGCACGTTCGGCAGGGGCGGGCACAGCCGGGCGATCCTGGCCCGGCTGGGGCCAGCCGGCACCCTCGTCGCGTTCGACAAGGATCCGGCAGCAATCGCAGAAGCGGGCACCATCGGGGATGCCCGCTTCTCCATTGAGCACGCGAGCTTT
This sequence comes from Cupriavidus sp. 05T42, assembly GCF_056396345.1. Taxonomy (NCBI): domain Bacteria; kingdom Pseudomonadati; phylum Pseudomonadota; class Betaproteobacteria; order Burkholderiales; family Burkholderiaceae; genus Cupriavidus; species Cupriavidus sp. 05T42. Next base: position 174,550 of record NZ_JBFTLH010000010.1, on the reverse strand, counting down.
GGCGACATGGCCGGGCGGCTGGCCGACCGTGGTCCGCTGGCTGGCGTGCTGCTCGACCTGGGAATCAGCTCGCCCCAGATCGACGAGGCGGCGAGGGGGTTTTCCTTTCGTTTCGAGGGCCCGCTGGACATGCGCATGGACACCACGCGCGGCATGACTGCCGCCGAGTGGCTTGCACAGGCGGACGAGCAAGACATTGCCAGGGTGATACGAGACTATGGGGAAGAACGGTTTGCTGTACAGATTGCAAAGGCGATTGTTGCTCGCCGGAGCGAACCCGGCGATGGCGGAGCACTCGCCACTACTTCAGACCTTGCCGCGCTCGTGGCGAAAGCCGTCAAAACACGCGAGAAGGGTCAGGACCCTGCGACCCGCACCTTTCAAGCTCTACGGATTCACATCAATCAAGAGCTTGCGGACCTCGAGGCCGGGCTGAAGGCGGCTTACGAGCTGTTGCAGGTGGGGGGCCGCCTCGTGGTGATCAGTTTCCATTCGCTCGAGGACCGCATCGTCAAGCGGTTCATGCAGGCGCACGCGCGTCCGCAGCAGGACGCTGATCCCGCGCTGCGCCGCGCGCCGCTGCGCGCCGCCGACCTGCCGCAGCCTACGCTCAAGCTGCTGGGCCGCTTCAAGCCCGGCGCCGATGAGGTGGCCGAGAACCCGCGCGCCCGCTCCGCCGTGATGCGCGTGGCCGAAAAGCTGCCGGAGGCCCGCCCGGCATGAATCGCCTCACCTTCTTCCTCCTGGCTGCCCTCCTGCTCTGCGCGCTGTCCCTGGTCAGCGCGCAGCACCAGGCACGCACGCTGTTCGTGGCGCTGGAGCGCGCGCAGTCCGAGGAGAAGCAGCTCGATATCGACTGGTCGCGCCTGCAGTACCAGCAGAGCGCGCTCGGCAAGAGCGCGCGCATTGCCGATGCCGCGCGCACCCAGCTCAAGATGGCGCCGGCGCTGGCCGGCCGTACCCAATACCTGCAGGGCGTGGTGCTACCCAACACGCCGCCGGATGCCGAGCAACCGGCCGAAAAACCCGCCGCCGGGGGAGCCGCCAAATGAGCATGGCCCGCCCCTCGCTAAACCGCGCCCGCACTGGCCGCCAGGCGGCTGGTGGCGCCGCACGCCCGCGTACCGGCCAGTTCTCGGCCAGCCCGGTGCTGGGCCTGCGCCTGCCGATGTGGCGCTCCAAGCTGGTGGTGTTCCTGATGTTCGCGGCGTTCGCCGCGCTGGCCGCCCGCGCGCTGTGGATCCAGGGCCCCGGCAACCAGTTCTATGAGGCCGAGGGCAAGAAGCGCTTCCAGCGCACGCTCGAGCTGCCCGCCACGCGCGGCAAGATCCTGGACCGCAACGGGCTGGTGCTGGCCACCAGCCTGCCGGTCAAGGCGATCTGGGCTGTGCCCGAGGACGTCTCCAGCGACATCGAGCCGCAGCGCATCCGCCAGCTGGCGAAGCTGCTGGAGATGTCCGAGAAGGAACTCAAGGCCAAGCTGTCCGAGGACAAGAGCTTCGTCTACCTGAAGCGGCAGGTGCTGCCCGACGCCGCCGACAAGATCGCCGCGCTCAAGATCGAGGGCGTGCACCAGACGCGCGAGTACAAGCGGTTCTACCCGGAAGGCGAGGCGATGGCGCACATCGTCGGCTTCACCAACGTCGAGGACAAGGGCCAGGAAGGCGTGGAACTGGCGCGCGAAGGCGTGCTGGCCGGCCGCTCGGGCGCGCGCCAGGTCATCAAGGACCGGCTCGGCCGGGTGGTGGAGGACGTCGGCATCCTCAAGACCCCGCGCGACGGCGAGGACATGCAGTTGTCCATCGACGCCAAGATCCAGTACCTGGCCTACAACGAGGTCAAGGCCGTGGCCGAGCGCAGCAAGGCCAAGGCGGCCAGCGCCGTGGTGCTGGACGCCCAGACCGGCGAGGTGCTGGCGCTGGCGAACTGGCCCACCTACAACCCGAACGACCGCACCCGCCTCTCCGGCGAGCAGCTGCGCAACCGGGTGCTGACCGATACCTTCGAGCCCGGCTCGATGATGAAGCCGATCTCGATCGGGCTGGCGCTGCAGCTGGGCCGCGTCACGCCGTCCACGGTGGTGGCCACCACGGGCAAGTACCAGTTCGAGGGCGCCACGATCAGCGACACCCACAACTACGGCGCGCTGACGGTGTCGGGCGTGATCCAGAAGTCGAGCAACATCGGCACGACCAAGATCGCGATGCTGATGAAGCCGCAGGAAATGTGGGATATGTATACCAGTCTCGGCCTGGGGCAGGCGCCGAAGATCGGCTTCCCGGGCGCCGTGGCCGGCCGCGTGCGGCCCTGGAAGAGCTGGCGCCCGATCGAACAGGCGACGATGTCGTACGGCTACGGCCTGTCGGTGTCGCTGTTCCAGGTGGCGCACGCCTACACGATCTTCGCCCATGACGGCGAGCTGATCCCGGTATCGATCTTCAAGACCAACGGCCCGGCGACCGGCGAGCGCATCCTCAAGCCGCAGGTGGCGCGCGACGTGCGCGGCATGCTGGAAACCGTGACCGCGCCGGGCGGCACCGCGCCCGAAGCCCAGGTGATGGGCTATCGCGTGGGCGGCAAGACCGGCACGGCATACAAGCACGTGGGCCGCGGCTACGACCGCAGCAAGTACCGCGCGTCGTTCATCGGCCTGGCGCCGATGTCCAACCCGCGCGTGATCGTGGCGGTCAGCGTGGACGAGCCGACCGTCGGCAGCCACTACGGCGGCGCGGTGGCCGGTCCGGTCTTCGCGGCGATCACCGGCGGGGCATTGCGGGCGCTGAACGTGCAGCCCGATTCGCCGATCCGCCAGCTAATGGTGACGGACAAGGTGCAGGAGAGCGAGCCATGGGCCACGACGCCATGACGGCCAAGCCGCTGCTCCCCCTCGAAGTCTCCGCCCAGGCCAGCAACGCGCTGGCCTGGCTGCGTACGCACGCACCCGCCACGGCCCGCCTCACCGGCGATACGCGCCGCCTGCAGCCCGGCGATGTGTTCTTCGCCTACGTGCTCGGTAACGAACGGCTGGCCACGGATGGCCGGCCCCATATCGACAAGGCTATCGCCGCCGGCGCGTCGGCCATCGTCTATGAAGCCGATGGCTACGCCTGGACGCATGGCGATGCCGTGCCGCATCTGGCCGTCTCCCAATTGCACGAACTGGCCGGCCCGATTGCCGCCGGCTGGCATGGCGTGGCCGCGCGCGGCCTGACCGTGACCGGCATCACCGGGACCAACGGCAAAACCTCGTGTGCGCAATGGCTGGCCCGCCTGCTGCAGGCCACTGGCACGCGTTGCGCGACCATCGGCACGCTCGGCACTGGCTTCCCCGATGCCCTGCAGGCCACCGGCTTCACCACGCCGGACGCCGTCCAGCTTCAGGCCAGCCTGGCCGACCTCCACGACGCCGGCGCGCGCGCCATCGCCATGGAGGTGTCGTCGCACGGCCTGGAACAGGGCCGCGTGGCCGGCACCGGGTTTGCCGTGGCCGTGCTGACCAACCTGACGCAGGACCACCTGGACTACCACGGCACCATGGCCGAGTACGAGGCCGCCAAGGCGAGCCTGTTCCAGTGGGAGGGCCTGCGCGCCGCCGTGATCAACCGCGATGACGCGATGGGCCGCCGCCTGCTGGCCAGCAACGCCGCTGCCGTGGCCGCGCCGCAGGTGATCGAATATGGGATCGACGGCGCCGCCGGCGCCTCGGCCGCCCGTGGCCAGTGGCTGCGCGCCACCGGCGTGCGCGCCACGGCCAGCGGCACCGCCTTCCACGTCGACGGCAGCTTCGGCAGCGCCGACGTGACCACGCCGATGATCGGCAATTTCAATGTCAGCAACCTGCTGGCCGTGCTCGGTGCCGCGCTGGCGCAGGGCGTGGCGTGGGATGCCGCGCTCGCCGCGCTGCGCAGCCTGACGCCGGTGGATGGCCGCATGGAGCTGTTCGGCGGGCAGGACGCCCCGCTGGCCGTGGTCGACTACGCCCACACGCCGGACGCGCTCGCGCAGACACTGGCCGCGCTGCGCCCGGTGGCGCAGGCCCGTCAGGGCCGGCTCTGGTGCGTATTCGGCTGCGGTGGCGACCGCGATGCCACCAAGCGCCCGCTGATGGGCGGCGTGGCCGAGCGTCTTGCCGACGACATCATCCTGACCAGCGACAACCCGCGCAGCGAAGATCCGCGCGACATCCTCGAAGCCATCGCCGACGGCATGCAGGACCGTGCCCGCGCCCGGCTGGTCGAGGATCGCGCCGCCGCCATCCTCTATGCCATCAAGCACGCGGCCACGGCCGATGTGGTGCTGGTGGCCGGCAAGGGCCACGAGGCCACGCAGGAGATCCAGGGCAAGAAGCGCCCGTTCTCCGATCGCGAGCACGTACGCCTGACGCTGGGCACGCGGGGGGTGTCGGCATGAACCAGACCACGATGACCAATTTGCAGCAAGCCGCCGGCTGGATGGCCGGCGCCCGCGTGGTGGGTGATGCCTCGCGCACGTTCACGCGCGTGCATACCGACAGCCGTACCGTGGCGCCCGGCGACCTGTTCGTCGCGCTCCAGGGCGAGCGCTTCGACGCCCATGATTTCCTGGCCGATGTGGTCGCGCGTGGCGCGGCTGCCGTGCTGGTGAGCCGCGAGACCGGCCTCGATGTGCCGGCCATCGTGGTCCCGGACACGCGCATCGGCCTGGGTGAACTCGGCGCCGGCTGGCGCCGCCAGTTCACGCTGCCCACGGTGGCCGTGACCGGCAGCAACGGCAAGACCACGGTCAAGGAAATGATCGCGGCGATCTTCGCCGCCGCCGTGGGCGAGCCGGACCGGCTGGCCACGGGGGGCAATCTGAACAACGACATCGGCCTGCCGCTGACGGTGTTGCGCCTGCGCGCGCACCACAAGCTGGCGGTGCTGGAACTCGGCATGAACCATCCGGGCGAGACGGTCTATCTGGCCGGTATCGCCCAGCCGACCGTGGCCGTCATCACCAACGCCCAGCGCGAGCACCAGGAGTTCATGGTCAGCGTGGAGGCGGTGGCGCACGAGCACGCCAGCGCGCTGGCCGCGCTGCCGGCCGATGGCGTGGCCGTGTTCCCGGTGGATGCCGAGAGCGGGGGGGCGCATGCGCAGATCTGGCGCCAGGCGGCTGCCGGACGGCGCGTGATGGCGTTCGGGACCGATGCGTCGGCCGACGTGCGCGCCACGGTGTCGCTCGATGACGGCGTGCAGGTGCTCCATGTGACCGCGCCCGGCCAGACGTTCGACCTGCGCCTGCAACTGCTGGGCGCCCATAACGTGCGCAACGCGCTGGCCGCCACGGCCTGCGCGCTGGCGGCGGGCGTGGACGTGGCCGCCATCCAGGCTGGCATCGCCGGTTTCACGGCCGTGAAGGGCCGCCTGCAGGTCAAGCACACGGCGGCCGGCACGGTCCTGATCGACGACACCTACAACGCCAATCCGGACTCCATGCGCGCCGCCATCGACGTGCTGGCCGGGTTTGCCGCGCCGCGCCTGCTGGTGCTGGGCGACATGGGCGAAGTCGGCAACCAGGGCCCGGCGTTCCATACCGAAATTGGCGACTACGCGCGCACGCGCGGCATCGAGGCGCTCTGGGCCACGGGCCAGCTGGCGCCGCACGCGGTGCAGGCCTACGGGCCGGCGGGCCGCCATTTCGACAAGGCGGAAGACCTGGCGCAGGCGCTGGGCGAAGACAAGGAGGGCACGGTAGCCGGGGCATCGGCCGTGCTGGTGAAGGGATCGCGCTTCATGCGCATGGAACGGATGGTCGATGCGCTGGTCGCAACACCTTCCGCTCACTAACTGAAGACACACGATGTTATTGGCTCTGGCCCAGTGGCTGCAAAACGATTACAGCTTCCTGCGGGTCGTCAACTACCTGACTTTCCGCGCGGTGGCGGCCAACCTCACCGCGCTGGTGATCGGCCTCGGCTTCGGGCCGTGGGTAATCCGTCGCCTGACCGAACTGAAGATCGGCCAGGCCGTGCGCACGATCGGCCCGCAGACCCACCTCGTGAAGTCGGGCACGCCGACCATGGGCGGGGTGCTGGTGCTGCTCTCGATCGGCATTTCCACGCTGCTCTGGTGCGACTGGGGCAACCGCTTCATCTGGGTGGTGCTGCTGGTAACGGTGGGCTACGGCGCCATCGGCTGGGTCGATGACTACCGCAAGGTGGTGTATCGCGACCCGCGCGGCATGTCCAGCCGCGAGAAGTTCTTCTGGCAGACGCTGATCGGGCTGGTGGCGGCGGTCTACCTGGCGTTCTCGGTTTCCGAGGCCAGCAATGTGCGCGTGTGGAGCCTGTTCCTGAGCTGGATCGAGGGTGGCATGTGGGCCGATGTGCCGTACAAGACCAACCTGATCGTGCCCTTCTTCAAGGAAGTGAGCTACCCGCTGGGCGTGATGGGCTTCATCGTGCTGACCTACCTCGTGATCGTCGGCTCGAGCAACGCCGTGAACCTGACCGATGGCCTCGACGGCCTGGTGATCATGCCGGTGGTGCTGGTGGGCGGTGGCCTGGGCGTGTTTGCCTACGTGATGGGTAACACGGTCTACAGCAAGTACCTGCTGTTCCCGCACATCCCGGGCGCCGGCGAGCTGCTGATCTTCTGCTCGGCGATGGCCGGGGCGGGGCTGGCGTTCCTCTGGTTCAACGCGCATCCGGCCAAGGTGTTCATGGGCGACGTGGGCGCGCTGGCGCTGGGCGGCGCGCTCGGCACCATCGCCGTGATCGTGCGGCAGGAAATCGTGCTGTTCGTGATGGGCGGCATCTTCGTGGTGGAAACGGTGTCGGTGATGCTCCAGGTGACCTGGTTCAAGTTCACCAAGCGCCGATACGGCGAGGGCCGGCGGCTGTTCCGCATGGCGCCGCTGCACCACCATTTCGAGCTGAGCGGCTGGAAGGAAACGCAGGTCACCGTGCGGTTCTGGATTATCACGATGCTGCTGGTGCTGATCGGGCTGTCGACGCTGAAGCTGCGTTGACCGGATCCACTCTCTAATTAGTAAGGCGGGAAATCGAAGTGTTTGGCGTGTTGCAGAAACCTCATGTGCTGGTACTGGGCCTCGGCGAGTCGGGGCTGGCCATGTCACGCTGGTGCGGCCTGAACGGCTGCCGCGTGCGTGTGGCCGACACACGCGAGGCGCCCGCCAACCTGGCCTTCCTGCAGGCCGAGCTGACCACGGCCGAATTTGTTGCCGGTCCGTTTGCCGCGAACGTGGATGGCCTGCTGGACGACATCGGCCTCGTGGCGATCAGCCCGGGCCTGTCGCCGCTGGAAGCGGGCACGAAGGCCGTGCTCGACGCCGCCGCCGCGCGTGGCATCCCAGTCTGGGGCGAGATCGAATTGTTCGCCCAGGCGCTCGGCTATCTGGAAGGCGTGTCCGGCTACGCGCCGCGCGTGCTGGCCATCACCGGCACGAACGGCAAGACCACCACCACGGCGCTGACCGGAAGGTTGGTCGAGCGCGCCGGCAAGACCGTGGCCGTGGCGGGCAATATCAGCCCGTCCGCGCTGGACAAGCTGTCGGCCTGCATCGCCAGCGCCATGCTGCCGGACGTCTGGGTGCTCGAACTGTCGAGCTTCCAGCTGGAAACCACCCACACGCTGGCGCCGCACGCGGCCACCGTGCTCAACATCTCGCAAGACCACCTCGACTGGCACGGCAGCATGGAAGCCTATGCCGCATCCAAGGCGCGCATCTTCGGGCCGGCCGACAAGGCGTGCGTGCAGGTGTTGAACCGCAATGACCCCATGACGATGGCCATGGCGCGCGCCGGTACGGCGCTCGTCACTTCGGGTGCGCCGCTGGTCACCTTCGGCACCGATCTGCCCGAGACGGCTGGCAGCTACGGCGTGCTGCGCGAGGGCGGCATGCCCTGGCTGGTGCTGGCCGAACCGGACACCGAGGCCGACGCCGAGCCGAAGCCGCGCCGCCGCAAGGGGGCGCAGGTCGTCGAGGAAGCCGTGCCGGTGCGCCACAAGCGCCTGATGCCGGCCGACGCGCTGCACATCCGCGGCATGCACAACGCCACCAACGCCATGGCCGCGCTGGCGCTGTGCCGTGCCATCGACCTGCCGATGAACGCGCTGCTGCACGGCCTGCGCGAGTATCGCGGCGAGCCGCACCGCGTGGAATGGGTGGCGACGATCGACGAGGTCGAGTATTTCGACGACAGCAAGGGCACCAACGTGGGCGCCACGGTGGCCGCGCTGTCCGGGCTGGACAAGCGCGTGGTCCTGATCGCCGGCGGCGAAGGCAAGGGCCAGGATTTCTCGCCGCTGGCGCAGCCGGTGGCGCAGTACGCGCGCGCCGTGGTGCTGATCGGCAAGGACGCCGGCGAGCTGCGCGCCGCGCTGGCTGACACCGGCACGCAGCTGGTGGACGCCGCCACGCTCGAGGAAGCGGTCGAGAAATCGTCCCATCTGGCCGAGAACGGCGACGTGGTGCTGCTCTCGCCCGCGTGCGCCAGTCTCGACATGTTCCGCAACTACGTGCATCGCGCCGAGGTGTTCCGTGGCGCGGTGGAAGAACTGGCCCTGTCCCGGGGGATCCTGCCATGAGCGACTCGCAGGTCAAGCGCAGCGGTTTCATCGGCGCCACCATCGGCAATGCCTGGGGTGGGCTGCGCGACGCCGTGTCCGGCGTCAAGCCCACGCGCTCCCGCATGATGGAGTACGACCAGCCGCTGCTCTGGGTGGCCATCGTGCTGCTGACGCTCGGGCTGGTGATGGTCTACTCGGCGTCCATCGCGCTGCCTGACTCGCCGCGCTACGCCAACTACCGCGAGAGCCACTTCCTGGTGCGCCACGCGTTCGCGCTGTTCATCGGGCTGTCGGCGGGGCTGGTGGCGTTCCAGATACCGGTCAAGGTCTGGGATAAATACGCGCCCAAGCTGTTCATCATCGCGCTGGTGCTGCTGGTGCTCGTGCTGGTGCCGTTCGTCGGCAAGGGCGTGAACGGCGCGCGGCGCTGGATTCCGCTCGGCGTGATGAATTTCCAGCCGTCGGAGCTGATGAAGCTGGCCGTGGTGCTGTACGCGGCCAACTACACGGTGCGCAAGCAGGAATGGATGCAGACCGTGTCCAAGGGCTTCCTGCCGATGGGCGTGGCCGTGGTGCTGGTGGGCATGCTGCTGCTGCTCGAGCCGGACATGGGCGCGTTCCTGGTGATCGCGGCCGTGGCGATGGGCATCCTGTTCCTCGGCGGCATCAACGGCAAGCTGTTCGCCGGGCTGGTCGGGGTGGCGATCGGCGCGTTCGCGCTGCTGATCACGGCCTCGCCATGGCGCCGCGAGCGGATTTTTGCCTATCTGAGCCCGTGGGAAGAGAGCAACGCGCTGGGCAAGGCGTACCAGCTCACGCACTCGCTGATCGCGTTCGGCCGGGGCGAGTGGACCGGGGTGGGCCTGGGCGGCAGCATCGAGAAGCTGCACTACCTGCCCGAAGCGCATACCGACTTCATCCTGGCCGTGATCGGCGAGGAATTCGGCTTTATCGGCGTGCTGGTGATGATCGTGCTGTTCTACTGGCTCGTGCGCCGCGCCTTCGACATCGGCCGCACGGCGCTCCAGCTCGACCGGACCTTCGCCGGGCTGGTCGCCAAGGGCATCGGCGTGTGGCTCGGCTGGCAGACCTTCATCAACATGGGCGTGAACCTGGGCCTGCTGCCGACCAAGGGGCTGACGCTGCCGCTGGTCAGCTATGGCGGCTCGGGCATCCTGATGAACTGCATCGGGCTGGCGATCGTGTTGCGGATCGACTACGAAAATCGGGTCTTGATGCGCGGAGGGAAGGTATGAGCGATCCGCGCACGCTGCTCGTGATGGCTGGCGGCACCGGGGGCCACGTGTTCCCGGGGCTGGCGGTCGCGCACGCGCTGCGCGACGCCGGCTGGCGCGTGGTCTGGCTCGGCAACCGTACCGGCATGGAAGCCACGCTGGTGCCGAAGCACGATATCCCGATGGAATTCATCCAGTTCGGCGGGCTGCGCGGCAAGGGGCTGATCACCAAGCTGCTGCTGCCGCTGAACCTGCTGCGCGCGTTCTGGCAGAGCATCGGCGCGTTGCGCCGGGTGCGCCCGGACGTGGTGCTGGGCATGGGTGGCTACATCACCTTCCCGGCCGGGATGATGGCATCGCTGCTGGGCCGCCCGCTGGTGCTGCACGAGCAGAACTCGATTGCCGGCCTGACCAACAAGGTGCTGGCCAAGGTGGCCGACCGGGTGCTCTGCGCGTTCCCGGACGCGCTGCCGAACAGCGAGTGGACCGGCAACCCGGTGCGCGAGGAACTGGCGAGCCTGCCGGCGCCCGAGGCGCGCTACGACCATCGCACCGGCCCGCTGCGGGTGCTGGTGGTGGGCGGCAGCCTGGGCGCGGCGGCGCTGAACGACGTGGTGCCGAAGGCCATCGCGCTGCTGCCCGAGGGCCAGCGCCCGGTGGTGCGGCATCAGGCCGGCGCCAAGCAGATCGACATATTGCGCGCCAACTACGCCGCAGCCGGCGTGGCGGGCGACACCGTGCCGTTCATCGACGACATGGCGGCGGCCTATGCCGACGCCGATCTGGTCATCTGCCGCGCGGGCGCGATGACGGTTTCCGAAGTGGCCGCCGCCGGTGTGGCGGCCCTGTTCGTGCCGTTTCCGCACGCGGTGGACGACCACCAGACCACCAACGCGAAGTTCCTGTCGAAGCAGGGCGCCGCGTTGCTGGTGCAACAGAACGTATTGACCGCGGAGGGGCTGGCGCAGACGCTGGCCAGCCTGTCGCGGCCACAACTGAAAGACATGGCGCGCCTGGCGCGCGGCCTGGCCAAACCTGAGGCAACCCGGCGCGTCGCCGAGATTTGCCAAGAGATGGCGGGCCACTGACCTATACGAATCAATGAAGCACATCGTTAAAAACATCCACTTCGTAGGCATCGGGGGCGCCGGCATGAGCGGCATCGCCGAGGTCCTGCTGAACCTGGGCTACAAGGTCTCGGGCTCGGACGTGGGCAGCAACGCCGCCACGCGGCGGCTGGCCACGCTGGGCGCGCGCGTCTTCCATGGCCACGACGCCGGCCATGTGGAAGGCGCCAATGCCGTCGTGGTCTCGACGGCGGTCACCAATGACAACCCCGAGGTGCTGGCCGCCCGGGCGCGCCGCATCCCCGTGGTGCCGCGCGCGATCATGCTGGCCGAACTGATGCGCCTGAAGCAGGGCATCGCCATTGCCGGCACGCACGGCAAGACCACCACCACGAGCCTCGTGGCGTCGGTGCTGGCCGAGGGCGGGCTCGACCCGACCTTCGTGATCGGCGGCCGGCTGAACTCGGCGGGCGCCAACGCGCGGCTGGGCACGGGCGATTTCATCGTGGCCGAGGCGGACGAGTCGGACGCCTCGTTCCTGAACCTGTTCCCGGTGATGGAAGTCATCACCAACATCGATGCGGACCACATGGACACCTACGGGCACGATTTCGCCCGGCTCAAGCAGGCGTTCGTGGAGTTCACCCAGCGGCTGCCGTTCTACGGCATCGCGGTGCTGTGCGTCGATGACCCGAATGTGCGCGAGATCCTGCCGTTCGTCTCGAAGCCGGTGGTGCGCTACGGCTTTGCCGAAGACGCCCAGATCCGCGCGGTCAACGCCCGCCCGGTGGACGGCCAGATGCATTTCACGGTCCATCGGCAGCTCAACGGCCATGCCGAGCCGCCGCTCGACGTGGTGCTGAACCTCCCCGGCCTGCACAACGTGCAGAACGCGCTGGCCGCCATCGCCATCGCCACCGAGCTGGAGGTGCCGGACGCCGCCATCGTCAAGGCGCTGCGCGAGTTCCACGGCGTGGGCCGCCGCTTTCAGCGCTATGGCGAGGTGGCCACGGCCGACGGGCAGGGCACCTTCACGCTGGTGGACGACTACGGTCACCACCCGGTGGAGATGGCCGCCACGCTGGCCGCCGCGCGCGGGGCCTTCCCGGGCCGCCGCCTTGTGCTGGCGTTCCAGCCGCACCGCTTCACGCGGACGCGCGACTGTTTCGAAGATTTCGTGAAGGTGCTCGGCACCGTGGACGCGCTGCTGCTGGCCGAGGTCTACGCCGCCGGCGAGTCGCCCATCGTGGCTGCCGACGGCCGGGCGATGACCCGCGCGCTGCGCGTGGCCAACAAGGTGGAGCCGGTCTTCGTCGAGCAGATCGAGGACATGCCGCAGGCCATCCTGACCGCCGTCCAGCCGGGCGACGTGGTCGTGACCATGGGCGCCGGCACGATCGGCACGGTGCCCGGCCAGCTCGTATCGCAACAAGTTACCCAAGTTAGTCCGGCAGGAGGCCAGGCATGAGCTTCGTCGCCCATCCCAATATCGACCCGAAATCGCTGGGCAAGGTTGGCGTGCTGCTGGGCGGCCGTTCGGCCGAACGCGAGGTGTCGCTGATGTCCGGCAACGGCGTGCTGGCGGCGCTGCGCGCGCGCGGCGTGGATGCCCACCCGTTCGACCCGGCCCTGCAACCGGTGGCCGAACTGGCTGCCGCCGGCTTCGACCGCGTCTTTATCGCGCTGCATGGCCGCTACGGCGAGGACGGCACGATTCAGGGCATGCTCGAGATGCTGGGCATTCCGTACACCGGCAGTGGCGTGCTGGCGTCCGCGCTGGCCATGGACAAGCCGGCCACCAAGCGGCTCTGGATGTCCCACGGCCTGCCCACGCCGCGCTTTGCGGTGCTGCGCCCCGATACCGATTTCAACGCCGTGGTGGCGGATCTCGGCCTGCCGCTGATCGTCAAGCCGGCCCGCGAAGGGTCGTCGATCGGCCTGACCAGGGTCACGGATACCAGCCAGATGCGCGAGGCTTTCGAGAAGGCGGCGGTGCTGGATGACGACGTGCTGGCCGAGAGTTTTATCGACGGCGCGGAGTTGACTTGCCCCATCGTGGGCGAGGGCGCGACCGCCGAAGCGCTGCCGGTCATCAAGATTGTTGCGCCCGAGTCGAACTACGACTATCAAAATAAGTACTTTACTGACGTTACCCAATATCTGTGCCCCTCGACCTTGCCTGAGGCGCTCGAGAACGAGGTGCGCGCCCTGGCCGTAGAAGCGTTCCGTGTGCTCGGCTGCCGTGGCTGGGCCCGCGCCGACGTAATGCTGACCCGCGACAGCAAGCCCTACCTGCTGGAAATGAACACGTCCCCCGGCATGACCGGCCACTCGCTGGTGCCGATGGCGGCGCGCGCGGTGGGCATCAGCTATGAGGACTTCGTGATCCAGGTGGTGGCGCAGGCCACGCTGGACCTGCATCCGAACGAGCACTGGAAGCCCTGATAACCGTAATTCGACGAAAACACAGCTCCTGAACCCGACCCATGTGGCATAACGCGCGCCTCCTCAACCTGATCGCCTCCGTGCTCTACGCACTGGTGGCGCTGATGGCGCTCGGGGCGGGCCTGCTGTGGCTGGCCCAGCGGCCGGTGTTCGCCATCACCCATGTGGAGCTGCACGCGATGGACGGCCAGGCGCTGCGCCACGTGAATGGGCCGAGCGTGCGCGCCAACGCGCTGGGCAAGCTGTCTGGCAATTTCTTTACGTTGGACCTGAACACGGCGCGTCAGGCGTTCGAATCGGTGCCCTGGGTGCGGCACGCGAGCGTCCGCCGCGAATGGCCGAACGGGCTGGCGGTGGAGGTGGAGGAGCACGAGGCGCTGGGTACCTGGGGCAGCCCGGAAAGCGGCCGGCTCCTCAATACCTATGGCGAGGTGTTCGTCGCCAACACCGCCGAGGCCGAGGAAGATGCCCAGCTGCTGGCGCTCGACGGGCCGCCGGACAGCGAGGCCGAGGTGGTCGAGAAGCTGGAAGTCATGCGGCAATGGTTCAAGCCGCTGAAGGCCGAGCCCCTGTCGGTGGCGCTGTCGTCGCGCTATGCGTGGCGGACGCGGCTGTCGAACGGCATGGTGATCGAGCTGGGTCGTGAGCAGACCGATGAGGATCGGGCAGCCATGGAGGCGCGGGTCAAGCGCTTCGTGGCCGCCTGGCCGCAGGTGACCGAGCAGGTGGGCAAGCAGGTGGACTACGCCGACCTGCGCTACCCCAACGGCTTCGCGATCCGCGCGGCCAACGTCAGGTTCCTGACTGACGCCCAGGCTGCCGCGGCAGCCAAGGCGGCGGCCAAGGCCTCCGCAGGACCGGCCCCGGCAACGGTGCCGGCAGGCAATCCCAATAACAATCCGACGCGACTCAAGAGCAAGAACGCGGAGAAAACCCGATGAGCAAGGAATACAAGGACTTACTGGTCGGTCTCGACATCGGCACCTCGAAGGTGGCGGCGGTGGTCGCGGAACTGCGCCCCGACGGCAGCTACGAAGTGATCGGGATGGGCCAGTCCGAGTCCAAGGGTCTGAAGAAGGGGGTCGTGGTCAATATCGAGGCCACCGTGCAGTCGATCCAGCGCGCGCTGGAGGAGGCCGAGCTGATGGCCGACTGCAAGATCGCCGAGGTCTTCACCGGCATTGCCGGCAGCCATATCCGCAGCTTCAATTCGAGCGGGATGGTGGCCATCAAGGACAAGGAGGTCACGCAGACGGACGTGGCCCGGGTGATCGAGACCGCCAAGGCGGTCAACATCCCGACCGATCAGCAGATCCTGCACATCCTGACGCAGGAATTCATCATCGACGGCCAGGAGGACGTGCGCGAGCCCATCGGCATGAGCGGCATCCGCCTGGAGGTCAAGGTCCATATCGTCACGGGCGCGGTCAGCGCGGCGCAGAACATCGTCAAGTGCGTGCGCCGCTGCGGGCTGGAAGTGCATGACCTGATCCTGCAGCCGCTGGCGTCGAGCCTGGCCGTGCTGACGGAGGACGAGAAGGAACTGGGCGTGGTGCTGGTCGACATTGGCGGCGGCACCACGGACATCGCCATCTTCAGCGAGGGCGCGATCCGGCATACGGCCGTGATCCCGATCGCCGGGGACCAGATCACCAACGATATTGCGATGGCGCTGCGCACGCCGACGCCGGACGCCGAGGACATCAAGATCCAGTACGGCATTGCCAAGCAGGCGATTGCCGACCCGGACGACATGATCGAGGTGCCGGGCGTGGGCGACCGAGGCACGCGCACGCTGAGCCGTCAGGCGCTGGCGGCCGTGATCGAGCCGCGCATCGAGGAACTGTATTCGCTGGTGCACCAGGTGGTGCGCGAGTCCGGCTACGAGGAACTGCTGTCGTCCGGCGTGGTGATCACCGGCGGCACGGCGATGATGCCGGGCATGGTGGAACTGGGCGAGGACATCTTCCTGAAGCCGGTGCGCGTGGGTGTGCCCGAGTATCGCGGCAACCTGCACGAGGTGGTGAAGAGCCCGCGCTACTCCACGGTGATGGGCCTGCTGCTGGAAGGCCGGGTGCAGCGCATGCGTGGCCGCAAGGTGGCCGTGCAGAGCGGCTCGGTGAAGCAGGTGTGGACGCGCATGAAGGAATGGTTTGTCGGCAACTTCTGACGCTGGACGTGGTCAGGTTGTTTTAGGGATTTTTTTAGACGTTTTACGAGTCAGCCATGCGTCGCGGTCATCGAATCGCGCGATGGCACGTTGAGCAGGTTTTCTTCTTCTATTTTGGTTTCTTGTTCAGGAACCAAGGGCTGCGGCGGGGAGGCTGCAGCGTTTGGGGACTGATTTTTCACGGAGGCAGTGATGGACTTTGACATGATCGAATCGGAGATGCAGGACGGCACCATCATCAAGGTGGTGGGTGTGGGCGGTGCGGGCGGCAACGCCGTGCAGCACATGATCAGCCGTGGCGTGCAGGGCGTGGAATTCATCTGCATGAACACCGATGCCCAGGCGCTCAAGCGCTCCACGGCGTCGCGCGTGCTGCAACTCGGTAATACGGGTCTGGGCGCCGGCGCCAAGCCGGAGGTGGGTCGCAACTGCGCCGAACAGGCGCGCGAGCAGATCGCCGATTCCCTGCGCGGTGCGCACATGGTCTTCATCACTGCCGGCATGGGCGGTGGCACCGGTACCGGCGCCGCCCCGATCGTGGCGCAGGTGGCCAAGGAAATGGGCATCCTGACCGTGGGTGTGGTCAGCAAGCCGTTCGACTTCGAAGGCGCACGTCGCGCCAAGGTGGCCGAACATGGCTCGGGCGAACTGGAGTCGTCGGTGGACTCGCTGATCGTGGTGCTCAACGAGAAGCTGTTCGAGGTGATGGGCGACGACGCCGAGATGGACAAGTGCTTCCAGTGCGCCGACGACGTGCTGCACAACGCGGTGGCCGGCATTGCCGAGATCATCAACGTTGACGGCCTCGTGAACGTCGACTTCGAAGACGTGAAGACGGTGATGGGCGAGCAGGGCAAGGCCATGATGGGCACGGCAACCGTGTCCGGCGTGGACCGCGCCCGCCTGGCTGCCGAGCAGGCCGTCGCCAGCCCGCTGTTGGAAGGCGTGGACCTGTCCGGCGCGCGCGGCGTGCTGGTCAACATCACGGCCAGCCGCTCGCTGAAGCTGTCGGAAACCAAGGAAGTCATGAACACCATCCGCAGCTACGCCGCGGAAGATGCCACGGTGATCTTCGGTACGGTGTACGACGATTCGATGGGCGACGCACTGCGCGTGACCGTGGTGGCCACGGGCCTGGGCCGTTCGGCCAAGAAGCAGCAGCCGATGACGCTGCTGAAGACCGGCACGGACAACATCCCGATGCAGATGATGGGCGGCATGACCGCTGCCCCGGCGCATGCCTCGCCGGACTACAGCGGCCTGGATACGCCGGCCGTGTGGCGCAGCTCGCGTGAGTCGGCATCGGCTCACGTGGCGGCGCTGCAGGAAAAGGGTGTGGACACGTACGACATCCCGGCCTTCCTGCGCAAGCAGGCGGACTGAGTTGGCTACCGGCAGGGCGGCGGCTGCGGCCGTGCGCCTGGCGGGTTGCACGTGGTCTGATCCGCGAAGCCTGAGCGCTCCCTATCCGCTCGGCATTCGCCAGGACTGACGTAGCCCGTCAGCGCGCCCGGCTGCGCCGCGCCCGCGTCGGCACTGTCTCCGCCCGCATCCCGTTGCCGGGACAGGCGTGCCTTCGGCCGCCTCCCCGGACTGTTCCCGCCTTCCCGCGGCGGGATGCCTCGTCGTCCGCGCGGCGTGCCGAACCGGTGCGCCGCGCAGTCGTTTTTGTGGCCTATGATTGCAGTCAGGGTTTTCACCAGCCCGGACTTTCGTCTTTTTCGGCCTTTAGGAAATCGCCCCCATGATCAGTGTTGGCCAGCGCGTCCCCGACGCCACCCTGTACGAATTCTTCGAAACCGAGACCGGCGGTTGCGCGCTCGGACCCAATGCCTTCCCGGTGGCCGACCTGGTCAAGGGCCGCCGCATTGTCGTGTTCGGCCTGCCCGGCGCGTTCACGCCGACCTGCTCCGCCAAGCACGTGCCCGGTTTCGTCGAGCAAGCCGACCAGTTCCGGGCGGCCGGTGTGGACGAGATCTGGTGCCACGCGGTCAACGACGCCTTCGTGATGGGCGCCTGGGGCCGTGAGCAGCAGACCGGCGGCAAAGTCCGCATGATGGCCGACGGCGCTGCACAATGGGCCAAGGCCCTCGGGCTGGACCAGGACCTGAGCCAGCGCGGCCTGGGCGTGCGCGCCAAGCGCTACGCGATGGTGCTGGACGACGGCGTGGTCACCCACCTGTTCGTGGAAGCCCCCGGCGAATTCAAGGTCAGCAGCGCCGAAGCCGTTCTTGAGGCGTTGCGCGCCTGACACGGATTGGCTCGGCCGGAGTGATGTCTGGCCGACTTTGGTAACACTGGTTAACAACCCGACACAAAGTGGTGCGGCGCAATACACCAAGCGGTGGTAGTATGGCGTTATTAAAATTTGCGCCCAATAGCTTTTTATAATGTGGGCCACCTAAGAGATTGAGGCTGTCATGCTCAAACAGCGCACCATCAAATCCCTGGTGAAGACGGTTGGCATCGGTTTGCACTCGGGTCGCAAAGTGACGCTGACCCTGCGACCGGCCCCCGTCGATGCAGGCATCGTATTCACCCGTGTCGATCTGCCGGAACCGGTGGAAATTCCCGTGGCCGCCAGCGCCATCGGCGACACGCGCCTGGCGTCCGTGCTCCAGAAGAACGGCGCGCGCGTCTCGACGGTGGAACACCTGATGTCGGCCTGCGCTGGCCTGGGCATCGACAATCTCTATGTCGACGTGGATGCCGAGGAAATCCCGATCATGGACGGCAGCGCCGCGTCGTTCGTGTTCCTGCTGCAGTCGGCGGGGATCGAGGAGCAGTCGGCCGCCAAGCGTTTCATCCGCGTGAAGAAGGCCGTGGAAGTGCGCGAGGGCGACAAGCTGGCCCGGCTGGAGCCGTACTTCGGCTTCAAGCTCTCGTTCACGATCGACTTCCGCCATCCGGCCGTCGACAAGACCGGCCAGGCGTTCTCGATCGATTTCGCCGACACGAGCTACGTGCGCGAGATCGCCCGGGCCCGCACCTTCGGCTTCGCCCACGAGGTAGAAGCGCTGCGCGAAATGGGCCTGGCCCGTGGCGGCAGCCTGGACAACGCCATCGTGCTGGACGAGCACCGCATGCTGAACAATGAGGAACTGCGCTACGGCGACGAGTTCGTGCGCCACAAGATCCTCGATGCGATTGGCGACCTCTACGTGGTCGGCCATCCGCTGATTGGCGCCTACGTGGCCAACAAGTCCGGCCACGGCCTGAACAACCAGCTGCTGCGCGCGCTGCTGGCGGACCAGGAAGCGTACGAAATCGTGACCTTCGACAAGCTGGAAGAAGCGCCCGCCGCCTTCCTGCCGCAGGTGCAGCCGGCGTTTGCCTGAGCACCGCGCCCCCGGCGCAAACGACAACGGCCTCCCTTGGGAGGCCGTTTCTATTTAGTACGGCGGCGTCAGCGGTTGCGATGCCGCGCCAGCAACGCCTCCACCGCTTCCTTCAGCGGCGAGGATTCCAGGCTCTGCGCCAGTTGATCCATGCTGGTCAGCCCCACCGGCGGCAGGTTGGCCGTGCGGGGCTGGCGCGTGACCGGACCGGTGTCCCAATCCCCCCGCCCGACCTCCGGTTGTACCCGTACCCGGATTGCGGTAACCTGCGAGCCCCGCTGTTGCAGCCGGGTAAGCAGGGTCGGCACCACTTGCCGCACCCGCGCAGCCGCCGCGCCATGCGCGGCCAGCAACAGCAATGTCGCTTCCGCCTGCGGGCCCCGGTTGTCATGTTTGACACCGGCCACGGCGATCCCGTCCTGCAGGCCGCGGGGCAGGAGCGACAGGACTTCCGCTTCCAGTGACGCCAGTTCGCGCGCCGTCTGCATGAGCGCCGAAACCGGCCCGGACTTGTTCAGCCAATCGTTGAGTGGCTTGGCAACCGGCGTCTGGAGAGCGTGGTGAGTGAACATGCGCATGCGCGCATTCTAGCGCGCAATCCTGGCCACCGAGAGCCGGGATGCCCCGCCCGCATGCGCGACGAGGCCGGTCGGCCTCTTTTTTGTCGGCGAAGGGGGTAGGTCATGCAAATCATCGTGCTGCATCCGCGTGCGCCGCGGGTGTTCCGTCTTCAGCTCACGCCGTTGCGCGCCGGGCTACTTGCCATCGTGCTGTGCCTGCTCGTGGCCGCCGCATCTTCCGCTATCACCTGGTATGTCGCCCGTGCCCAGCCGGGCGCCGAGGCCTCCGGGCAGGCGCGCGACAACGCCTACCTGCGCGCCAACCTCGCCGTGCTGGCTGCCCGCGTCGGCGAACTCCAGGCCCAGATGGTCCGGCTCGATGCGCTCGGCGAGCGCGTGTCCGGCCTGGCCGGCATCGCGCCGCAGGACTTCGACTTCCGCCATCGCCCGGCCCGGGGCGGCCCCGCCGCGGTCGAGCGATCCACCGCGCTGACCCTGCCCGACCTGCGCGACGAACTGGCCCGGCTCGGCAAGCAGGCCGACCATCGCGTCGATTTCTTCGATGTGATCGAAGGGGCACTCATCGACCGCCAACTGCGCGAGCGCCGCACGCCGAGCGTGATGCCGGTGGCGGTGGGCTACGATGGCTCGAGCTTCGGCGCCCGCATCGATCCGTTCTCGGGCCGGCGCACCCGGCACGATGGTGTGGATTTCGTCGCCCCGATTGGTACGCCGATCGTCGCGGCGGCCGGCGGGGTGGTCGTGGCGGCCGAATGGCACCCCGAGTACGGCAACATGATCGACATCGACCATGGTAACGGGCTCAAGACCCGCTATGCGCATGCGTCGAAGTCGCTGGTGAAGGTGGGCGATCTGGTCCGCGCGGGGCAGGAAGTGGCGCGCGTGGGCAGTACGGGCCGGTCCACCGGCGCGCACCTGCACTTCGAGGTCCACGTCAACGGCGTGCCGCGTAACCCGATCGGGTTCCTGACCGCCGCCGCGCCGAACCCGGCCCCGGCACCGGCCATTGCCACGGCGCCCGTGCCGACCGATCGCACTGCCATCCGCTAACTGCGCGGAACATTGAAGGCGGCGGGAGAGTCCCAACCTGTCGAAGGTGGTCTGGCGGCTGTTGCGCCAGCGCAGAAGGAGCCTGTTTGGGTCCCGGCCACGACACCGCCACATGATAAACTCGGCGTTTTGCGCCAATCCACCCATTCCTCGCCGTCGTCCAAGCTGTATCCGGGCCGCGCGCGCAGGGGAAAGCACTCGATGATCACGGGCCTTCTCAAGAAAGTCTTCGGCAGCCGCAACGAACGGCTGATCAAACAATATCGCGGCATGGTCGTGAAGATCAACGCGCTGGAGCCGAAATTCGAACAGCTTTCGGACGACGACCTGCGCGGCATGACCGAGACCTTCCGCCAGCGCCACGCGGGCGGCGAATCGATTGACGCGCTGTTGCCGGAGGCGTTTGCCGTCTGCCGCGAGGCCAGCAAGCGCGTCATGAAGATGCGCCACTTCGACGTGCAGCTGATCGGCGGCATGGTCCTGAACGACAACAAGATCGCCGAAATGCGTACCGGCGAGGGCAAGACGCTGACCGCCACGCTGGCCGTGTACCTCAATGCCATTACCGGCAAGGGCGTGCACGTGGTGACCGTGAACGACTATCTGGCCCAGCGCGATGCCGAGTGGATGGGCCGCCTGTACAACTTCCTGGGGCTGTCGGTGGGGGTCAACCTCTCGCAGATGCCTCATGACGAGAAGCAGCGCGCCTATAACTCGGACATCACCTACGGCACGAACAACGAGTTCGGCTTCGACTACCTGCGCGACAACATGGTCTACGACCCGTCGCAGCGCGTGCAGCGCCCGCTGCACTACGCGATCGTCGACGAAGTGGACTCGATCCTGATCGATGAGGCGCGTACGCCGCTGATCATCTCGGGTCAGGCCGAGAACCAGACCGACCTGTACCAGCGCATGAACGGCATTCCCAAGCTGCTCGTGCGCCAGATCGGCGAGGAAAAGGCCGACGGCACCGGCGTGGAGACGCCCGGCGACTACTACGTCGACGAGAAGGGCCATCAGGTCTACCTGACCGAGGCCGGCCACGAGAAGGCGGAAGAGATCCTGAACCAGCAGGGCCTGATCGGCGAGGGCGAATCGCTCTACGCGCCGCAGAACATCACGCTGATGCACCACCTGTACGCCGCCCTGCGCGCGCACAGCCTGTTCCACCGCGACCAGCACTACGTGGTGCAGAACGACGAAGTGGTGATCGTCGATGAATTCACGGGCCGCCTGATGACGGGCCGCCGCTGGTCCGACGGCCTGCACCAGGCCGTGGAAGCCAAGGAAGGCGTGACGGTCCAGCAGGAAAACCAGACGCTGGCGACCATCACCTTCCAGAACTACTTCCGCATGTACGAGAAGCTGGCCGGCATGACCGGTACGGCGGACACGGAAGCGTACGAATTCCAGGAAATCTACGGCCTCGAGGTCGTGGTGATCCCAACCAACCGCCAGGCCCAGCGCAAGGACCTGCAGGACCAGATCTACAAGACGTCGAAGGAACGCTACGACGCTGTGGTGCGCGACATCCGCGACTGTTTCGAGCGCGGCCAGCCGGTGCTGGTGGGCACGACGTCGATCGAGACGTCCGAGTACCTGTCGGACCTGCTGAACAAGGAAAAACTGCCCCACCAGGTGCTGAACGCCAAGCAGCACGAGCGCGAAGCCGAGATCGTGGCCCAGGCGGGCCGCCCCAAGATGATCACGATCGCCACGAACATGGCCGGTCGCGGTACCGACATCGTGCTGGGCGGCAACGTGGAGAAGCAGGCCGGCTTCATCGAGATCGACGCAAGCCTGTCGGACGCCGACAAGGCCGCCCGCATCGCCCAGCTCAAGGACGAATGGCAGTCTCTGCACGATCAGGTCAAGGCCGCCGGCGGCCTGCATATCGTCGGCACCGAGCGCCATGAGTCGCGCCGGATCGACAACCAGCTGCGTGGCCGTGCCGGCCGCCAGGGTGACCCGGGTTCGTCGCGCTTCTACCTGTCGCTGGACGACCAGCTGCTGCGCATCTTCGCCGGCGACCGCGTGCGCGCGATCATGGAACGGCTGAAGATGCCCGAAGGCGAGCCGATCGAGGCTGGCATCGTCACGCGCTCGATCGAATCGGCACAGCGCAAGGTGGAAGGCCGCAACTTCGACATCCGCAAGCAGCTGCTCCAGTACGACGACGTGGCCAACGACCAGCGCAAGGAGATCTACAAGCTCCGCAACGACGTGCTGGAATCGAACGACGTCGGCGAGATGGTGGGCAACCTGCGCGAGAGCGTGCTGGTGGAGCTGTTCCGCGCCCACGTGCCTGCCGAGACCATGGAAGAGCAGTGGGACATCGCCAGCCTGGAAACGCGCCTGCGCGACGACTGGGGCCTGGACGTGCCGCTGGCCAAGACCATCGAGGGCGCCCAGAGCATCGAGGATGAAGAACTGCTGAATCTGGTGATGACCACGGCGCGCGAAACCTACGACGCCAAGGTCAACCAGGTGGGCCGGGAGTCGTTCGCAGGCTTCGAGCGCTCGGTCATGCTCCAGAGCATCGACACGCACTGGCGCGAGCATCTGGCCGCGCTGGACCACCTGCGCCAGGGTATCCACCTGCGCGGCTATGCGCAGAAGGACCCGAAGCAGGAGTACAAGCGCGAGTCGTTCGAACTGTTCGCGCGCCTGCTGGACGTGATCAAGAGCGAAGTCACCCGCGTGATCTTCAATGTGCAGATCCAGTCGCCGGAGCAACTCGAGCAGGCTTCGGAGCAGATTGAGGAAGGGCTGGCGCATCTGGAGAACGTGCAGTACAAGCACGACGAGTTTGCCGAACGCGCCGAGCCGGTGGAAGACGCCTCGCTGGCGCGCCGTGGCACCGCGCAGGCGGCCATGGCCGCGATGGGCGCGGACATGGCGGTGGCCGGCATGCCGAAGGTTGGCCGTAACGATCCGTGCCCGTGCGGATCGGGCAAGAAGTTCAAGCAGTGCCACGGCAAGCTTAGCTGAGCCGGGGACCCTCTCCCTCTCCCGCGACATCGTCCGGGAGAGGGGAGTCACAGACCGCACAATGCCCGCGCAAGCGGGCATATTTGTCAGATGCAACCAAGGAGCCGCACATGCCCGTGAACCTGCCGCTGCCTCAGGCAGAGAATTTGAAATCCGTTGCCGGCGTGGAGCTGGGTTGGGCCGAGGCGGGCATCCGCAAGGCCAATCGCAAGGATGTGCTCGTGGTCCGCGTGGCCGAAGGCAGCACCGTGGCCGGCGTGTTCACGCAGAACCGCTTCTGCGCCGCGCCGGTGCAGGTTTGCCGCGAGCACCTCGCCACGGGCCCGGGCATCCGCGCGCTGGTGGTCAACACCGGCAATGCCAACGCCGGCACCGGCGAACCGGGCCTGAAGGCCGCGCGCGCCACGTGCGACGCCCTGGCCGCCCAGCTTGGCATCGCCGCCAACCAGGTGCTGCCGTTCTCGACTGGCGTGATCCTGGAGCAGCTTCCGGTCGATCGCCTGACCGCCGCGCTGCCGGCTGCCATCGCCAATGCGCGCGCCGACAACTGGCTGGCCGCCGCCGAGTCGATCATGACCACCGACACGCAGCCCAAGGCCGCGTCGCGCACGGTGCAGATCGACGGCAAGACGGTCACGCTGTCCGGCATCAGCAAGGGCGCCGGCATGATCCGCCCGAACATGGCGACCATGCTCGGCTTCATCGCGCTGGACGCCGCCGTGGCGCAGCCGGTGCTCCAGGCACTGGTTTCGCACGCCGCCGACCATTCGTTCAACAGCATCACCATCGATGGCGATACGTCGACCAATGACTCGTTCGTGCTGATCGCCACGGGCAAGGCTGGCGTGTCCATTGACCGCGCCGACGGCCCGGCCTTCGCCGCGCTGCGCGACGCCGTGACGTCGCTGGCGCAGGAACTGGCCCAGATGATCGTGCGCGATGGCGAGGGTGCCACCAAGCTGATGACGATTCACGTGGAAGGCGGCAACAACGTGGCCGAATGCCGCCAGATCGCCTACGCGGTGGCGCATTCGCCGCTGGTCAAGACCGCGTTCTACGCCTCGGACCCCAACCTGGGCCGCATCCTGGCCGCCGTGGGCTATGCCGGTGTGAACGACCTCGACGTCGATCGCGTGAACCTGTGGCTCGATGACGTCTGGGTGGCCCGCGACGGCGGCCGCAACCCCGACTACCGCGAGGAAGACGGCCAGCGCGTGATGAAGCAGGCCGAGATCACCGTGCGCATCGCGCTGGGCCGCGGCAACGCCGAAGCCACCGTGTGGACCTGCGACCTCTCGCACGACTACGTGTCGATCAACGCCGACTATCGTTCGTAATTTTCTGAATTCGCCCCTGCCATGTCTGACCTTGCTGCCCGCCTCGATAGCTTTCTCGCCCGACTGGAACAATGGCTGCCGCCGCAACTGAGCGACGCGGACTGGCAGGAGGCGGTAGCGTTCCGCTGGCGCAAGCGTCAGAGCCTGTTCGGCAATATCGGCTATCTGCAGGCGATCAAGCAGCTTCCGCCGATCTATCTGGACGATCTCAAGAACATCGAGCGCCAGAAGGACGCCATCGTCGCCAATACGCGCCAGTTCGTGCAGAAGCTGCCGGCCAACAACGTGCTGCTGACCGGCGCGCGTGGCACCGGCAAGTCGTCGCTGATCAAGGCCTGCCTGAACGCGTACGTGAAGCAAGGGCTGCGGCTGGTGGAGGTGGACAAGGACGATCTGGGCGACCTCGGCGATATCGTCGAACAGCTGGCCCAGCGGCCCGAGCGCTTCGTGATCTTCTGCGATGACCTGTCGTTCGAGGAAGGCGAGTCGGGCTACAAGTCGCTGAAGTCCGCGCTGGACGGCTCGGTGGCCGCCCAGTCGGACAACGTGCTGATCTACGCCACGTCCAACCGCCGCCACCTGCTGCCCGAGTACATGAAGGACAACGAGACCTACCAGCACACGGCCGATGGCGAAATCCATCCGGGCGAGGTGGTCGAGGAGAAGATCTCGCTGTCCGAGCGCTTCGGGCTGTGGCTGTCGTTCTATCCGCCCAAGCAGGACGAGTACCTGGCCATCGTCGGCCATTGGCTCGGGCACTTCGGCTGCAGCGCCGAAGACATTGCCGCCGCGCGTGGCGATGCGCTGGTCTGGGCGCTGGAGCGCGGTTCGCGCTCGGGCCGGGTGGCGTGGCAGTTCGCGCGCGACTGGGGTGGCAAGCACGGCAAGCCCTTCGTGGCCGACGTGGGACCCCAGGCATGAGCGGCGCCGGCACGGTAGTGTCCCCGGACGGCCAGGCGCGCCCGGTCACCGAGGTGGCCGTCGGCGTGCTGGTGCGGCCCGATGGCCGCTTCCTGCTGGCGCAGCGCCCGGCGGGCAAGCCATACGAGGGCTACTGGGAATTCCCGGGCGGCAAGCTGGAGCCGGGCGAGACCGTCGAGGCTGCGCTGGCGCGCGAGCTGCACGAGGAACTCGGCCTCGATGTCACGCGCAGCGAGCGCTGGCATACGCTCGAACATGATTACCCGCACGCCTATGTGCGGCTCTATTTCTGCAAGGTCACCGACTGGGTTGGCCAGCCGGTCGGTCGCGAAGGCCAGGCGTTCTCGTGGCAGTACGCCCCGGTCGATGTCGGCCCGCTGCTGCCGGCGACGATCCCCGTCGTGGCATGGCTCGCAGAGGAGCGCCCCACGCCCTGAGTGGCCGCATGCCAGTCCCGTCGCCCCCGTCACCAGAAGTTGAACAACAAACACTGGAGGCCCAATGCAACGTGTCGACCGCATCGACGATGCCATCTCCCTGCCCGAGCTGACGCTGCGCGGCATCATCCTGGGCGCGCTGATCACCGTGGTGTTCACCGCGTCCAACATCTACCTCGGCCTGAAAGTCGGCCTGACCTTCTCCTCCGCCATTCCAGCCGCCGTGATTTCGATGGCCGTGCTGCGGCTGTTTCCGGGCGCCAATATCCTCGAAAACAACATGGTGCAGACGCAGGCGTCCGCCGCGGGCACCTTGTCGTCGATCATCTTCATCCTGCCGGGGCTGGTCATGCTCGGCCACTGGCAGGGATTTCCGTTCTGGCAGACGCTGTCGATCTGCGCGGCGGGCGGCATGCTCGGCGTGATTTTCAGCATTCCGCTACGTCACGCGATGGTCGTAAAGAGCGACCTGCCGTACCCCGAGGGCGTCGCGGCTGCAGAGATCCTGCGCGTGGGCAGCGCCAGCGAGGCGCCCGGCGAGGCCAAGCAGGCCACCGGACTGGCCGATCTGCTAGCCGGCGGCGTGGCGGCGGGGCTGTTCAGCTTCGCCGCGGGCGGGCTGCGCGTGCTGGCCGAAGGGGCCAATGCGTGGCTGGCGGCGGGCGCGTCGGTGGTGCGGCTGTCGATGGGGTTCTCGCTGGCGCTGGTCGGTGCCGGGTATCTGGTCGGCATCGTCGGCGGGCTGGCCATGCTGCTGGGCCTCGTGCTCACATGGGGCGTGGCCGTGCCGTGGCTGACCGCGATTACGCCGATGCCGGCTGGCGCCACGCTGGCGAGCTTCGGCACCTCGGTCTGGAGTACGCAGGCACGCTTTATCGGTGCCGGCACGATCGGGATTGCCGCGATCTGGACGCTCGCCACGTTGTTCAAGCCGATGGTCGAGGGCGTGCGGGCGTCGATGGGTGCGCTGCGCGGGAACAGTGCCGGACAAGGTGCCGGGCAGGGCGGCGAGATCCCACGGACCCAGCGCGACCTGCCGGCGGTCTGGATCGGCGCCATCACGCTGGTGCTGCTCGCGGTGCTGGCGGTCACGTTTGGCCATTTCCTCGCCCCGTCGCCGCTCGATGACGGCGCGATGTGGCGGCTCGTGGCCTGCGCCGTGCTGTTCGCCTTCGTGTTCGGCTTCCTGGTGGCGGCCGCCTGCGGCTATATGGCGGGGCTGGTCGGCTCGTCTGCCAGCCCGATCTCGGGCATCGGCATCATCGCCGTGATCCTGGTGTCGCTGCTGATCCTCGGCGTGGGCACGCTCGATGGGCTGATGGGCACGCCGGAGGGCGGCAAGTTCGCGATTGCGCTGGCGATCTTCACGACGTCGGCGGTGGTGGCGGTGGCGTCCATCGCCAACGACAACCTCCAGGATCTGAAGACCGGCTGGCTGGTCGGCGCCACGCCGTGGCGCCAGCAGGTAGCGCTGCTGATTGGCTGCGCCGTGGGCGCGGCGGTGATTCCGCCGGTGCTGGAACTGCTCTACAACGCGTACGGCTTTGCCGGCACGCTGCCCCGGGCCGATATGGACCCCGGCCAGGCGCTCGCGGCGCCGCAGGCCACGCTGATGACGGCCATCGCCACGGGCATTTTCACGCACCAGCTCAACTGGACCATGATCCTGATCGGCGTGGCGCTGGGCGTGGTGCTGATTGCCATCGACGAAATGCTGCGCCGCCGGGGCGGTGTGGCGCGCCTGCCCGTGCTGGCGGTGGGCATCGGCATCTACCTGCCGCCGACCATCAGCTCCGCGCTGGTGGTGGGCGCGGTGCTGTCGTGGTGGCTGCTGCGGGCCGAGCGCCGCCGCGCCGAGGCGCGCGGCGATGACGTGACGCTGGCGGTGGCGCACGCCGAGCGGCGCGGCACGCTGCTGGCGTCGGGGCTGATCGTCGGGGAGAGTCTGGTCGGCGTGGCGCTGGCGGCCATCATCGGCCTGTCCGGCAAGGAGGCGCCACTGGCGCTGGTCGGCGCAGGGTTTGCCACCACGGCCGAGTGGCTGGGGCTGGCGGTCTTCGTGCTGGTCTGCGTGGGGTTCTGCCGGCGCGTGCTGGCGACGCGGTAGGGCGCGGAGGAGGGGGCGCCGGGCGCCGCTCAGTCTTCCTCTTCTTCAGGCAGGTCCGCCGAGGGCGTCTCGCCGGGCTTGCCGCCGATCACATACTTCTCGGCCGCCCAGGCGCCAAGGTCGATCTGCTTGCAGCGGTCGGAACAGAAGGGACGGAACTTGTTTTCCTGCACCCACGGCACATCCTTGCCGCAGGTGGGACATTTGACGACGGCTGGCATCGGGAAGACTTCAGAAATTGCAGAGCTTGAGCAGGAACGGGATGTCGGCATCGACCGAACGCGGTCGCATGTCGCCGTCCTGCTGGGTGAAACGGACCCAGAGCATGTACTTGTTGGCGCTCATCTCGGGAATGAAGGCCAGCAGCGAGTCGTCGAGGTAGACCTGCATCAGCTGGTAGCTGCGGCCCGACAGCATCTGCTGGTAGCTGCCGCCCGTGGCGATGACTTTGCCGCTCTGGCCGGACTCGCGCAGCAGCCGCAGCACGATCGACGTGCCCATGCGCAGCGACGTGAGCGGGCGCGCCCACTTGAGGATATCAGCCTGACGGTCCTCGGCGGGGCGGTGCTGCCACGCGAAGTAGGCCGGCAGGTCGAATTCGCAGGTGCCGCCCGGGATGATGGCGCGGCTGCGGATGCTCGTGAGCCACTCGTTGTCGGCCAGCAGCTGGCCGGCCTTGCCCACGGTCTGGTTCAGCGCGGTAATGCCCTGTTCGATCTCGGCGATGACGTTGGCCAGCGCGTCCTGGTCGATCTGCGGATTGGCGCGCAGCGGCGAGAGCGCCTGGCGCTGGCGCTCCAGTTCCTTGATCAGGTCAGTCTTGAGGTCGGCGCGGCCGGCCACATCGATGATCTCGAAGATCGTCGTAATGGCCACGTGATGCTGCTGGGGGTGATCCTGCCCGAGGAAATAATCCAGCCGATCGAACAGGTCTTCCAGGCGCAGGAGCGTCCTGATGCGTTCGTTGAAAGGATATTCGTACAGGATCAAGGGAGGTATCCGTGCTGCGCGCCGAGGGGCCGGAAGCCGAAAGGCAGATTCAATCGAGTGCCCGAGGTCGGCGGTCTGGCGGAACTTCGGAAAATCCGTCAGTTAGCACGCTTTTCCCGGCATGTTCAGCGCATTCTATGCGAGTCGCGCCTCAAGGACAAATGCAATCTGCCCGTGCGGCGTACTCGGGGCGCGCCACGCTAGCCGGCGTGCTGACGATAGTAGGCGTCGAGCCGTTCCACCTGGGGCGCGAGGGCCTCGGGCGGGCCGTCGTTGTCGATCACATCATCGGCCACGGCCAGCCGCGCGGCGCGCGTGGCCTGCCGGGCCATGATCGCCAGCACCTGCGCGCGCGTGAAGCCGTTGCGCGCCATGACGCGGGCGATCTGCGTCTCTTCCTGGCAATCGACCACCAGCACGCGGCCCACGCGGGCGCGCCAGGTGCCGGATTCCACCAGCAGCGGCACCACATAGATCAGATACGGATGCTGGCCGCCCGCACGGACGGCGGCGGCGCGCGACTCGGTCAGCGAGCGGATCAGCGGATGGGTGATGCCTT
This sequence comes from Cupriavidus sp. 05T42, assembly GCF_056396345.1. NCBI lineage: Bacteria > Pseudomonadati > Pseudomonadota > Betaproteobacteria > Burkholderiales > Burkholderiaceae > Cupriavidus > Cupriavidus sp. 05T42. Next base: position 144,767 of record NZ_JBFTLH010000010.1, on the reverse strand, counting down.
CGAGCGTGGCCTTGGCCGTGGGGTCCGAGAAGACCAGGGCGCGCATGGCGTCGCGGTCCATGGCGCCGTCCGGGCGCAGGCAGCCGGGGCCGAATGCCGCCACCAGCGGGCCGATGGCGGCGCCGCCGGGCGCGGTAATCTCATGCGCGAGCAGGTCAGTGTCGATCAGCGCGGCGCCGCGCGCGGCAAACATGTCGGCAACGCGGGTCTTGCCGGAGCCGATGCCGCCCGTGAGTCCGATTTCCAGCATGGAGAAGCGTGTCGGTAGCGTGGAGGAATGGCGCCAACGATACCAGCTTTCCGGGCAGCGGCTGTCGGTCAGCGGCTGAAGGTCAGCCCCAGCGGCAGCACATCGGCGCCAAAGAACAGCACGATCAGCCCTGCGCCGGCGATGAACGGCCCGAACGGGAACGGCGTCTCGCGGCCCTGGCGCCGCACAACCAGCAGCACGATGCCGAACACCGCGCCCACCACCGACGACAGCAGCACCAGCGCCGGCAGCGCCTGCCAGCCGAACCAGGCGCCCAGCGCGCCCATCAGCTTGAAATCGCCATAGCCCATGCCTTCCTTGCCGCGCACGAGCTTGAACAGCCAATAGACACTCCACAGCAGCAGGTAGCCGGCGGCGGCGCCAATCACGGCATCGGCCAGCGGCGCGAAGGCGCCGTTCAGGTTCAGCAGCAGCCCGAGCCAGAGCAGGGGCAGCGTGATCTGGTCTGGCAGCAACTGGGTGTCGGCGTCGATCATGGTCAGCGCGACCAGGCTCCAGACCATGACGATCGCGGCCAGCGCCTGCACGGTCGGGCCGAAATGCCACATCGCCAGCCCGGTCAGCACGGCCGTGGCCAGCTCCACCAGCGGATAGCGGACACTGATCGGCGCCTTGCAGGCCGAGCATTTCCCCCGCAGGAACAGGTAGCTGACCACCGGCACGTTTTCCCAGGCGGCGATCTGGTGGCCGCAGTGCGGGCAGGCCGAGCGCGGCACCATGAGGTTGTAGCGGTCCGGGTGGGGCAGCGGCTCGTCTCGTAGTTCGGCCAGATAGTTGGCCTCGTCGTATTCCATCATCCGGGGCAGGCGATGGATCACCACGTTGAGGAAACTGCCCACCAGCAGGCCAAGCAGGCCGGCCGCCACGATCAGGAACAGCGGCGGCACGGCTTCAAGCGCGGATACAGCCTGCATCGGTCACACCACCTGGCCCAGCTTGAAGATCGGCAGGTACATCGCCACCACCATGCCGCCAATCAGCACGCCCAGGATCACGATGATCAGCGGCTCGATCAGGCTGGAGATGGCCGCCACGGCGTCATCGACCTCGCGCTCGTAGAATTCCGCCACCTTGAGCAGCATGTTGTCCAGCGCGCCGGACTCCTCGCCGATCTGCGTCATCTGAAGCACCATGTTGTCGAACACGTGCGTGGCCTGCATCGCGTTGGTCAGGCTGGTACCGATCCGCACGGCCTGTTCGATTTCCCGCGTGGCATCGTAATACAGCCAGTTACCGGCGGCGCCGGCCACGGATTCCATCGACTCCACCAGCGGCGTGCCGGCGGCGAACATCGTGGCCAGCGTGCGGGTCCAGCGCGCGATCACGGCCTTGCGGAACAGGCTGCCGAAGATCGGCAGCTTCAGCAGCGCCTTGTCGTGCCAGCGCTGGACCTTTTCCGAGGTCTTGCGCGCCCGGAGGTAGAAGATGATCGAGGCAATCGGTATCCCGATCACCAGATACCAGTACGTGACGAAGAAGTCGGACATGTTGATCACGACCATCGTCGGCGCGGGCAGGGCGGCGCCGAAGCTCGAGAACACGCCCTTGAACGCCGGAATCACGAACAGCATCAGCACCACGGTCACGGCGAAGGCCACGCAGAGCACCGAGATCGGGTAGATCATCGCGGACTTGATCTGGCTCTTCAGCGCGATCGTCTTTTCCATGTAGAGCGAGAGGCGCTCCAGCAGGGCGTCGAGAATACCGCCCTGTTCACCGGCGTCGATCAGGTTGCAGTACAGCGTGTCGAAGTACTTCGGCTGGCGCCGGAACGCAGTGGCCATGCTGCTACCGGCCTCGATGTCGAAGCGGATGTCGGACAGCAGCTGCGTGAAGTTGGGGTTGGCGTGGCCGCGCGCGATGATGTCGATCGATTGCAGCAGCGGAATACCGGCCTTGAGCATCGTCGAGAGCTGACGCGTGAAGTACGCGATGTCCTTCTCGGTGATCTTCTTGCCGCGCGCCGCCTTGCGCTTCTTCATCTTGACGACGGTCAGGCCCTGCTTGCGCAGCGTCGCGACGACCTCCGCCTGGCTTTCGGCCCGTTGCTCGCCCTTGAAGCCCTTGCCCTTCCGGTCCTTGGCTTCCCATTCGAAGATGTACTGCGTGGGCGCCTTCCGCCCTGATTTGGCCCGCGACGGCGCTGCCGTCCGGGCGCCCGCCGCTGGTGCGCGCGTCGCCATGATTTGACCCCCGACTAATGTCTATTGACTATTGTTTTACGTATTGGTGGTCGCCAGCACTTCTTCGAGTGACGTGACGCCCTGTTTGACCTTGAGCAGGCCAGATTCCCGCAAAGATAGCACGCCGTCCCGGCGCGCCTGCTCGGCGATTTGCAGCGCCGTGCCGTGCGACAGAATGATCTGCTGCATCGCTTCCGTGATCGGCATGACCTGATAAATACCGCAGCGGCCCTTGTAGCCGCTGCCGTTGCAGCGCTCGCAGCCCACCGGGTGGTAGGGCTGCCAGCTGCCGTCCGTGTCGGCCTCGGTGAAGCCGGCGTCGAGCAGGGCCGGCTTGGGAATATCGCCGGCGCGCTTGCAGGTGCAGAGCCGGCGCGCCAGCCGCTGCGCCGTGATCATCAGCACCGAGGACGCGATGTTGAACGGCGCCACGCCCATGTTCATCAGGCGCGTGAGCGTGGTCGGGGCGTCGTTGGTGTGCAGCGTGGAGAGCACCAGGTGGCCCGTCTGGGCGGCCTTGATCGAAATATCGGCGGTTTCCAGGTCACGGATTTCGCCGACCATGATGATGTCCGGATCCTGCCGCAGGAACGACTTCAGCGCCGCCGCGAAGGTCAGGCCGGCCTTGTCGTTCACGTTCACCTGGTTGATACCGGGCAGCTGGATTTCCGCCGGATCCTCCGCCGTGGAAATGTTGATGTCGCCCTGGTTCAGCATGTTCAGGAACGTATAGAGCGACACCGTCTTGCCGCTGCCGGTGGGGCCGGTGACCAGCACCATCCCGTACGGCCGCTTGATCACCTCCAGCAGCAGCGCCTTCTGCGCGGGCTCGTAGCCGAGCTGGTCGATGTCGAGCTTGTCGGACGAGGATTCCAGAATCCGCATCACGATCTTCTCGCCGAACAGCGTGGGCAGCGTGGAGACGCGGAAGTCGATCGCTTTCTCGATGACCTCCTTGGCGTCCTTGTCCTTGGGCAGCGAGAGCAGCAGCTTCATGCGGCCGTCCTGCGGCACGCGCTTTTCCGAAATGTCCAGGCGCGACAGCACCTTGATGCGGGTGGCGACCTTGTCGCGGATGTCGAGCGGCGGGCGGGCCACTTCCTGCAGCACGCCGTCCACGCGGAAGCGCACGCGGTAGAAGAACTCGAACGGTTCGAAGTGCAAGTCCGACGCGCCGCGCTGGAACGCCTCGGTCAGCAGCTTCTGGAGGAAGCGCACCACGGGGGCGTCGTCGATCTCGTTGCCCGGCCCGCCCTTGCGGACGCCGGCCGCGGCCGCCACCGGATCGTATTCGATCATCTTGGTGGCGGTGGGCGTCACGGGCGAGATGTTCTTCATCGTCCCGAGCGCCTCGCCGGCGGCGCGCACGTGCTTCATCAGCTTGTCGTGCTCCACCACCACGGTTTCCACCGGCAGGTTGAATTTCTGCTTGATGGCGTCCACGCCGGCCTGGTTGGTCGGGTCGGACAGCGCCACGATGAGCCGGTTCTCACGGCGGCCCAGGGGCAGCAGGCGGTGGGCGTGGAATTCGCGATTGCCGGCCAGCGCGGGCGGCACGCGATTGAGGTTGTACTGGGCCAGGTCCAGCAGCGGAAGCTGGTACTTGTCGGCGGCGAAGATCGCCACGTCGTGGGCAGACATGGTGCCGCTGCCGATGATCTCGTCAATCAGCTGCGACTTCTTCTCCCGGGCCGATTGCTCGAGCTGCGCGAGTAGCGCGGGGGCGATCCGTCGGCTCTGGGCGAGCGCAAGGCCTAGTGTCATGGCGAAATACGAGCGATGAGCGCGCGATCGGATGATGCCGGCCGGCGGCGCGTTTGACTGCGGCGGGATCGGGTGCAGAGGGTCCCGGACCGGGGCAGTTTGCCGCCGGGGTCACTTTTTGTAAAGCGACGGGGCGGGCGCGTTGGCGTTTGCGCGACACGTCCGCAACCCTACTTGCGCGGGGGAGGGGGAAGGGGGGCGGGAAACGAAAAAAGCCGCACATTGCTGTGCGGCTTTTTCGTGGACACCACGCTGGCGCATGACATCGAAATCTGGTCGGGGTGAGAGGATTCGAACCTCCGGCCTCTACGTCCCGAACGTAGCGCTCTACCAGGCTAAGCTACACCCCGATTTCTTGTTACTGCTAGGGTTTTTTCGCGCTGACTTGTCGGTGCGTTGTTACGACTGACGTTGCAGCGAGAAAGCACACAAGTGTATCAGCGTTTCCTTCAGTTGGGAAGGGGGAAATTGCATTGCCGCCTTTTCCGCGGCTTCTGCTTCGTGCTGCGCGGCGGCAAACGTCACCTCCAGCGCGCCGCTGGCATGGATGGCCGAGAAGACTGCATCAAAGTGTTCCGTGCCGCCCTGGACGATGGCCTCGCGCGCGAGTTCGCGCTGTTCCGCGGTGCCGTGCTCGAGCAGGTGGAGCAGCGGCAGCGTGGGCTTGCCCTCGCGCAGGTCGTCGCCGGCGTTCTTGCCCATCTGCTCGGCGCTGGCCGTGTAGTCGAGCATGTCGTCGATCAGCTGGAATGCCGTGCCGATGCGGCGGCCGTACTCGGCCGCGGCTTCTTCCATGGCGGGGTCCGCGCCGGCCAGCACCGCGCCCAGTTCGGCCGAGGCTTCGAACAGCTTGGCGGTCTTGTAGCGGATCACCTGGAGGTAGCGCTCCACGGTCACGTCCGGGTCGTGCATGTTCAGCAACTGCAGGACCTCGCCCTCGGCAATCACGTTGGTCGCATTGGAGAGGATCTCCATGATGCGCATGCTGCCGGCCTCGACCATCATCTGGAAGGCGCGCGAATAGAGGAAGTCGCCCACCAGTACGCTGGCCGCGTTGCCGAACACCGCGTTGGCGGTCTGGCGGCCACGGCGCAACTCGGATTCGTCCACCACGTCGTCGTGGAGCAGCGTGGCGGTGTGGATGAACTCCACCACAGCGGCGAGTTCGTGATGGCGATGGCCCTCGTAGCCGAACGCGCGCGCCGAAAGCAGCAGGATGACCGGACGCAGCCGCTTGCCGCCCGCGCCGATGATGTATTCGCCGATCTGCTCGATCAGGGGCACTTCAGAAGACAGGCGGCGCCGGATGACGGCATCGACGGCGCGCATGTCGGCAGCGACCGGGGCAAGCAAGGCAGTGGCGGAAGACTGGGACAAGATGGAATCACCGGTTCGCAAAACCGGTGGATTATATGCGATCGCGGTGTCGCCATGGCCGCTTGCATGCGGCCAGAACGGCCCAGAAGGGGCGGCGCCTATCTATAATGACGGCATGAACAAGGCCCCTGCCTCCCGCAGGCAGGTCCGCCGCACCGCCTGGTGGGTGGCGTTTGCCGCCCTTGCCGGGTTCCTGCTCGCCGACCTGATCTGATCCGCATTCCGGCGCGAAGTGCGCCAGTCGCCGCTGCGCAACGCTCCGGCAGGCTATGTATTTGTTTCCGTTGGCTTTTCTTTGACCTTTCCGTATCGCGCCCTTTGCGCTTTCTGGAAAACTGGTCTACAATCGCCGGTTCCTTCGGTTGGTTTGCGCTGTATACGGCGAGCCGCCGGACGGCAAAGCAGCAAGTCGGCGCACGAAACGGCGCCGGTCCCGTGAGATACCGGGGCAGCATTCAACGTTTCATTCACATCGAGAGGTTCGACAATGTACGCGGTCGTAAAAACCGGCGGCAAGCAATACAAGGTTGCTGCTGGCGAAAAACTTAAAGTAGAACAGATACCGGCAGACATTGGCGCAGAAATCACGCTGGACCAGGTGCTCGCAGTGGGCGCCGGCGACCAAATCAAGTTTGGTACGCCGCTGGTGAGCGGGGCTTCCGTCAAGGCTACCGTGATCTCCCAGGGTCGTCACGACAAGGTGAAGATCTTCAAGATGCGCCGTCGCAAGCACTACCAGAAGCGCCAGGGCCATCGTCAGAATTACACCGAACTGCGCATCGAAGCCATCGTTGCCTGAGCATTGCTCGGACAACAGGTATTCAACGCAATCAGGTAAACAGGAGTTAAGACATGGCACAGAAAAAAGGCGGCGGTTCCACGCGGAACGGCCGTGATTCGGAATCGAAGCGTCTGGGCGTGAAGGTGTACGGTGGCCAGGCCATCAACGCCGGCGGCATCATCGTTCGCCAACGCGGCACTCGCGTGCACGCTGGTGATAACGTGGGTATCGGCAAGGACCACACCCTGTTCGCACTAGTGGACGGTCACGTGCAGTTCGCCGTCAAGGGCGCTGCCAAGAAGCAGCAAGTCAGCGTCGTTCCGGCGGCCTGATAACAGCCTTTGCAGCCCGAAGGCCCCGCAACACTTGCGGGGCCTTTTCATTTCTGGCATGAATAAAGCCGGCCCGATCCATCTGGGAAGACCAATATGAAGTTCATCGACGAAGCCCGAATCGAGGCGATTGCCGGCAATGGCGGCAACGGGAGTGCGTCGTTCCGGCGCGAGAAGTTTGTGCCCTTCGGTGGCCCCGATGGCGGTGACGGCGGGCGGGGCGGCAGCGTGTTCGCGCAGGCCGACCGCAATATCAACACCCTGATCGACTACCGCTACTCCAAGAAGCACGTGGCCCGTAACGGCGAGAACGGCCGTGGCGCGGATTGCTACGGCGCTGCCGGCGAGGACGTCACGCTGCGCATGCCGGTCGGTACGCTGATCATGGACATGGACACCGGCGAGGTCATCGCCGACCTGACCGAGCACGGCCAGACCGTGTGCCTGGCCGAAGGCGGCATGGGCGGCTGGGGCAACCTCCACTTCAAGTCGAGTACCAACCGCGCGCCGCGCCAGCAGGTCGACGGCAAGCCCGGCGAGCGCCGCATGCTGCGGCTCGAACTCAAGGTGCTGGCCGACGTGGGCCTGCTCGGCATGCCGAACGCGGGCAAGTCGACGTTCATCTCGCATATCTCGAACGCGCGTCCCAAAGTGGCCGACTATCCGTTCACGACGCTGCATCCGAACCTCGGCGTGGTCCGTGTGGACCACGAGCAATCGTTCGTGGTGGCGGACATTCCCGGCCTGATCGAAGGCGCCGCCGAAGGTGCCGGGCTGGGTCACCAGTTCCTGCGCCACCTGCAGCGCACGGGCCTCTTGCTGCACATTGTGGACATCGCCCCGTTCGACGAGAACGTCGATCCGGTGGCCGAGGCGCGTGCCATCGTCAACGAATTGAAGAAGTACGACGAAACGCTGTACGAGAAGCCGCGCTGGCTGGTGCTGAACAAGCTCGATGTGGTGCCGGATGAAGAGCGCGCCACGCGCATGAAGGACTTCGTCAAGCGCTACAAGTGGAAGGGGCCCGTGTTCCACATTTCGGCGCTGACTGGCGAGGGCTGCCGTGAGCTGATCTACGCGATCAAGGACCATCTGGCCGCGATCAAGGCCGAAGAGGCCGCCGCGCTGGCCGAGCCCGATATCCGTCTGGACGACCGCCTGCACAACGTGGCGCCCGATGCCGGCGCTGGCGATCAGGGTGATCAGGGCAACCAGGCCTGACGCCTTGCGGCGAGGGCTAGCCAGTACCGCAGAATAACCAGAACACCCCGGCACCCGGAGACAGGATCCTCGCCATGCAATCGGTCATCGCCCAGGCAAAACGCATTGTCGTCAAGGTAGGCTCGAGCCTGGTCACCAATGATGGGAAGGGGCTGGACCACGACGCCATCGCGCGCTGGGCAGCCCAGATCGCCAAGCTGCGCGGCGCCGGCAAGGAAGTGGTGCTGGTCAGCTCCGGCGCCATCGCCGAAGGCATGCAGCGCCTGGGCTGGGTGCGCCGGCCCAAGGAAATCCACGAATTGCAGGCCGCTGCCGCCGTCGGGCAGATGGGGCTGGCCCAGGTCTACGAAAGCCAGTTCGGGCGCTACGGCATCCGCACCGCGCAGGTGCTGCTGACCCACGCCGACCTGGCCGACCGGGAACGCTACCTGAACGCGCGCTCCACGCTGCTGACGCTGCTCTCGCTCGGCGTGGTGCCGATCATCAACGAGAACGATACGGTCGTGACCGACGAAATCAAGTTCGGCGACAACGACACGCTGGGCGCGCTCGTCACCAACCTGATCGAAGGCGACGCACTGGTCATCCTGACCGACCAGCGCGGGCTGTACACGGCCGATCCGCGCAAGGACCCGAACGCCAGGTTCGTGGACGAGGCGCTGGCCGGCACGCCGGAACTGGAAGCCATGGCGGGCGGTGCCGGGACGTCGATCGGGCGGGGCGGCATGCTGACCAAGATCCTGGCGGCCAAGCGCGCGGCGAAGTCCGGCGCCCACACCACCATCGCCTCGGGCCGTGAGGCCGACGTGCTGGGCCGGCTGGCCGAAGGCGAGGCCATCGGCACCCAGTTGCTGGCGCCGACCGGCCGCCTGACCGCGCGCAAGCAGTGGATGGCAGATCACTTGCAGCTGCGCGGCCGGGTGGTCATCGATAACGGTGCGGTGGAGAAGTTGACCAGCGGCGGCAAGTCGCTGCTGCCGATTGGCGTGGTGGAGGTGCAGGGCGAATTTGCGCGTGGCGAGGTGATCGCCTGCGTGAGCCCGGCTGGCCACGAGGTGGCGCGCGGCATCACCAACTATTCGAGCGCCGAGGCGCGGCTGATTGCCCGCAAGCCTTCGTCCGAGATCGAATCGGTGCTGGGCCACCTGAACGAGCCGGAGCTGATTCACCGGGACAACCTCGTACTCGTCTGATTTCTGACGACAAACCGAGGCAAGATGAAGCAAAACGGCGAGGCCCCAGGGCCTCGCCGTTTTGCATTCCAGCCTTGCCGAAGCGCCGGGTTAGCGGCGCGGCGCGTAGGCGCGCAGGTCCTTGATCATCTTCTCCGGGCTGCCGGCCACGGTGCGGCCTTCGCAGAAGAAGTCGGTGGCCAGCGCGGCCGGGTAGGCGTTGCGGGCGCGGGTTTCCATCCGATACCAGGTGTCGCGGTCGTCGGCCCGGTTCGGAATCCAGGCCGTGGCGCCCTGCGGCAGGGTGGCGTAGAGCTTGCGCTCGAACGCGTCGCAGCGCATGCCTTCGTAGTTCACATTGCGTCCGCCGCCGGGGCTGGTGATGACCACGGTGAAGCGCACCACCTTGTCCGGGCCCACGCTGATGGACTTGCTGTCCACTGCGAAGCGGAAATCCCCGCTGCCGTTGACCGAGAACGGAATCAGGTCCGCTTCCTGGGGCAGCGCCGGCAGGCCGGTGTCGGCCTCCTTGAATACCTTTTCCTCGAACGGGTTGACCCAGGTGGACTCTTCCTCGGGCAGGCCCTTGCTGGTGGTCTTGCAGCCGGCCAGCGCCAGGCAGGCGGCGGCGAGCAACAGACCGGCGCGCACGCGCCGGCCGGTGAAACTAGTCATCGGAACTCCGTTGGGTAGGTGCCGGGCTGGCCGGCGAAGCGGGCACGGCTTCCTGGATCGCCGTGGCGGCGGTCTCAGGCACGACGCCGGACACAGCCATTGGGCGTGCGTCGTCCCCATGCCGGCCCTCGCCGCCATGGTGCCCGTTGTGGCCAGGATGGCCGTGATTCCCGTGGAAACCATGGTGACCATGGGTGCCATAGGGACTCAGCGGCGCGCGGCCACGATTCAGGAAGCGCGACAACTCGGTCAGCGCCATCTGGTAGACATCGCGCTTGAATTCGATGACCGCGTCCAGCGGCACCCAGTACTGGCTCCAGCGCCAGGCGTCGAATTCGGGATGGTCCGTGGCACGCAGGTGGATGTCGCAATCGCGGCAGACCATGCGCAACAGGAACCAGATCTGCTTCTGGCCCTTATAGTGGCCGCGGATTTCGCGGCGGATGAACTTGTCCGGCACCTCATAACGCAACCAGTCGCGCGTGCGACCGACGATCCTGACGTGCTCCGGAAGCAGGCCGACTTCTTCCTGCAGCTCGCGGTACATGGCCTGTTCCGGCGTTTCGCCGTACTTGATGCCGCCCTGCGGAAACTGCCAGGAGTGTTCGCCGATTCGCTTGCCCCAGAAAACCTCGTTGCGTGCGTTGATGAGGATGATGCCGACGTTCGGGCGAAAGCCTTCACGATCGAGCATGACTGCACCTCGAATCCTTTAGAATTACGTCGATTATAAAGGAAGCGCGCGGGTCGGCCTGACGCCGGGAATGCTGGTTTTCCCCGAGCGGGAAGGGCAGTTTCCGGCGCGTCCCGCCAAATGAAATGCCGCGCCTGGCCAGGCCGGCGCTGCCGGGCACTGCCCGACTCACGAGAAAGCAACGGATGAAAGCCTCGCAATTCTTCATTTCCACCCTCAAGGAAGCCCCCGCCGACGCGGAAATCGTGTCGCACAAACTCATGATGCGGGCTGGCATGATCAAAAAGGTCGGCGCCGGCATCTACAGCTACATGCCGGTGGGGCTGCGCGTGATCCGCAAGGTGGAGAACATCGTCCGCGAGGAAATGAACCGCGCCGGCGCCCTGGAACTGTCGATGCCCGTGATCCAGCCGGCCGAACTCTGGCAGGAGACCGGCCGCTGGGACAAGATGGGCCCCGAGCTGCTGCGCCTGAAAGACCGCCACGAGCGCGATTTCGTCATGCAGCCGACTTCCGAGGAAGTGGTCACGGACATCGCCCGCAGCGACATCCGCAGCTACAAGCAGCTCCCGGTGAACTTCTATCAGATTCAGACCAAGTTCCGCGACGAGCGCCGGCCCCGCTTCGGCATCATGCGTGGCCGCGAGTTCACCATGAAGGACGCCTATTCCTTCGACCGGGACCTGGACGGCCTGAAGGGCTCGTACCGCAACATGTACGACACCTACACGCGCATCTTCCAGCGTTTCGGCCTGGAATTCCGCGCTGTGGCGGCCGATAACGGCGCCATCGGCGGCTCGGGCTCGCACGAGTTCCACGTGATCGCCGATACCGGCGAGGACGCCATCGTCTACTGCCCCACCTCGGAATACGCCGCCAACATGGAAGCCGCCGAGGCGCTGCCGCTGGACGCCGCCCGTCCCGCGCCGGCCGAGGCCATGGCCAAGACCCACACCCCGGGCAAGGCCAAGTGCGAGCACGTCGCCGAATTCCTGAACATGCCGCTGGTGCGCACGGTGAAGTCGATCGTGCTGGCCAAGGACACCGACGCCGGCGCCGAGATCTGGCTGCTGCTGTTGCGTGGCGACCACGAACTGAACGAGGTCAAGGCGTCGAAGGTGCCGGGCCTGCTAGATTTCCGTTTCGCGACCGAGAACGAGATCGTCGACACCTTCGGCTCGCCCCCCGGCTACCTCGGCCCGATCGGCACGAAGAAGCCGGTGAAGCTGGTGGCGGACCGCACGGTGGCCAACATGGCCGATTTCTGCTGTGGCGCCAATGACCGCGACTACCACTACACCGGCGTGAACTGGGGCCGCGACCTGCCCGAGCCGATCGTGGCGGACCTGCGCAACGTGGTGGCCGGCGACGCCTCGCCGGACGGCAAGGGCACGCTGGAGATCTGCCGGGGCATCGAGGTGGGCCACGTGTTCATGCTCGGCACCCGGTATTCCGAGTCGATGAGCGCCACCTACCTCGACGAGAACGGCAAGACCCAGCCGATGCAGATGGGCTGCTACGGCATTGGCGTGACGCGGATTCTTGGCGCTGCCATCGAACAGAACTACGATGAGCGCGGCATCATCTGGCCGGCCGCCATCGCCCCGTTCGCGGTGGTGGTCTGCCCGGTCGGCTACGACCGCAACGAAGCTGTGCGCGCGGAAGCCGACCGCATCCATGCCGAGCTGCTGGCGGCCGGTGTCGATGTGATCCTGGACGACCGTGGCGAGCGCCCCGGCGTGATGTTTGCCGACTGGGAACTGATCGGCGTGCCGCACCGTGTGGTGGTGGGCGACCGTGGCCTGAAGGAAGGCAAGGTCGAATACCAGGGCCGCCGCGACGCCCAGGCCACCCCGGTGGCCGTGGCTGACGTGGTGGGCTATATGCGCACCCAGCTGGCCAGCTGAAATCCGCTGTTGAAGTAAGGAAAAGGAAGCCGATGCACGCGTCACGCCTGTTCACCCCCCGCCGCTGGTCCGTGCTGGCCGGCGGCCTGCTGCTGGCCGTCGCGGCGGCCACGGCCCATGCGGGGGCGCAGAAGGAGGAGGCGCTGGCCGACTCCGTGCGCGGCGCGCTGGCGGCGGCCATTGCCGATGGCAGGCCCGTCCGCCCGGCGTTCGCCTCGGGCGGCGAGCGGCTCGGCTACCTGAAATGGCTGGGCGAGATGTCGCGCCGGCTCGAATCCCGGATTCCCGAGCCGCAGATCCGCGTGGAACTGATCGAGACGGTCTACTACGAGGCCAAGCGGGCCGGGCTGGAGCCGTCGCTGGTGCTCGGGCTGGTCCAGGTGGAAAGCGGCTTCCGGAAATATGCGATCAGCTCGGCCGATGCACGTGGGCTGATGCAGGTCATGCCGTTCTGGGTGCGTACCATCGGCGACAGCGACGTGCGCAAGCTGTTCCACCTCCAGAGCAACCTGCGCTACGGCTGCACCATCCTGCGCCACTACCTGGACCGCGAGAACGGCGACCTGTTCCTGGCGCTCGGCCGCTACAACGGCAGCCGGGGCCGGCCGGAGTACCCGAACGCCGTGCTGGGCGCGTGGAAGCGCTGGCAGTATTCGGAATCGACGGTGACGATCGCCGGCGACCCGGGCGCAGCCGCCGTGCCGCCGCCGGCCACCTCGCGCCGCCTGCCGCCGGAGTCCCCTGCGCGCAACCCGTTTTCGCCGCAGCGACTGGCCAATCCGTCATGACATTCGACTCCCGCACCGACGCTGCCGGGGCCGCCGGGCAGGGCTACCACGCCTCCTCGCCGGAACTGGAGCGCTGGCTGGCCCGCCATATCAAGCAGGGATTCAACGCCGATGCGCTGGTGCTGTCGATGCAGCGCGCCGGCTACGACGCGACCTTCGCCCGGGCCATGGTGGCCGATGCGCTGGGCCAGCCGCACCCGGCCACCACCGACGCCACCAAGGCGCCCGCCGCCCGGGTACGGCCGAAGTCCGACATGGTGGGCCCGGACCCCGCCGGCAACGCCATCCGCGACGCGGGCCGGGACATCCCGGTGCTGTTCCGCATCGAGGCGCCGCGCGTGATGCTGCTCCAGGGCCTGTTCAGCGAGGCCGAGTGCGACGCCCTGGTGGCGCTCTCGCGTGACCGCATGCAGCGCTCGTCCGTCGTCAATCCCGCCACGGGTGACGAGAACGTCCACGAGGCCCGTACCAGCACCGGCGCGATGTTCCAGGTCGGCGAGCACCCGCTGCTCGAAGTGCTGGAGGCACGCATCGCCGCCGTGACCGGCGTGCCGATGGAGCACGGCGAGGGCTTCCAGGTGCTCAACTACAAGCCTGGCGCCGAATACCAGCCGCACTACGACTATTTCAATCCGAAGAATCCGGGCGAGGCGCGCCAGATGGCCGTGGGCGGCCAGCGCGTGGCCACGCTGGTGATCTACCTGAACAGCACGCCGGCCGGCGGCGCCACCACCTTCCCGCGAATCGGGCTGGATGTGGCCCCGGTCAAGGGCAATGCTGTGTTTTTCAGCTACAAGCTGCCGGACGGCACGCTGGACGACCGCACGCTGCACGGCGGCATGCCGGTGGTGTCAGGGGAGAAGTGGATTGCCACCAAGTGGCTGCGCGAGCGGCCGTACCGGGTCGGAAGCTGAGTCCGACGGACGGCCGCGCGCCGTAAATCAGGCCAGTCCGGGAGTCAGACCAGCGCGCGGATGGCGCCGAGGTTGCGCCAGTAGCCCTTCACATCCATGCCGCAGCCGAAGACGTAGCGGTCTGGCACCTTGAAGCCGCAGAAGTCCGGGTGCATCGGCTTGGCCTTGAGCAGGGTCTTCTCGCACAGCACGGCGGCGTGGAATTCCTTGGCGCCCATGTCGAGAATGCGCTCGCGGATGGCCGCCATGGTCTCGCCTTCGTCGAGGATGTCGTCCAACACCAGCACCACCCGGTCCTTGACCGACTCGCGCGGCGCCACGCGCCATTGCATCTCGCCGCCCACCGTCTTGTTGTTGTAGCGCGACAGGTGGATGTAGTCGAATTCCAGCGGAAACTGCAGCTTCGGCAGCAGCATGCCGGTGAAGACCACCGCGCCGCCCATCACCGACAGCACGAGCGGGAAGGCATCGCCCATGCGCGCGGTGATGTCATCGGCCATGCGGTCCAGCGAATCCTGCACTTCCGCGGCGCTAACGATTTCCTCGGAACTGGCCCAGAGTTCGCGGGCCTGGTCTGCGGTCATCATCATGTCTCTGTCCTTATATCTGTGGGTCTGGGCGATGCTTAGCGGTTGAACAGGCCCTTCATGCCGCCCTTCATCCCGCCCATCTGGCGCATCATCTTCATCATGCCGCCGCCCTTGAGCTTCTTCATCATGCCCTGCATCTGCTCGAACTGGTTCAGCAGGCGGTTCACTTCCTGCACCGGCACGCCGGCGCCGGCCGCGATGCGGCGCTTGCGGCTGGCCTTGATCAGCTCCGGCTTGGCGCGCTCGGCGGCGGTCATGCTGTTGATGATGCCCTCCATGCGGCGCACCGACTTCTCGGCCTGATCCATATTGGCGCCCTGCGCCTGCTGGGCGAACTGGGCCGGCAGCTTGTCCACCAGGCTGCCGATGCCGCCCATCTTCTTCATCTGGCCGATCTGCGCCTTGAAGTCCTCGAGATCGAACCCGCCGGTCTTCTTGATCTTCTTGGCGAGCTTCTCGGCGGCGTCCATGTCCACGCCGCGCTGGGCTTCCTCCACCAGTGCGAGGATGTCGCCCATGCCCAGAATGCGCTGGGCCATGCGGTCGGGGTAGAACGGCTCCAGGCCGTCGAGCTTCTCGCCCACCCCCACGAACTTGATCGGACGGCCCGTAATGTGACGTACAGACAACGCGGCACCGCCGCGTGCGTCGCCATCGAGCTTGGTCAGGACCACGCCGGTCAGCGGCAGCGCGTCGTTGAACGCCTTGGCGGTGTTCACGGCATCCTGGCCGAGCATGGCGTCGACCACGAACAGCGTTTCCACCGGTTTCAGCTCGGCGTGCAGCGCGGCGATTTCCGCCATCATCGCCTCGTCGATACCGAGCCGGCCGGCCGTATCGACGATCAGCACGTCGTGGTAGTGCTTGCGGGCCCAGTCCAGCGCCGCGCGGGCGATGTCCACGGGCTTCTGGTCCGGCTCGGACGGGAAGAAGTCGGCGCCAACCTGCTCGGACACCGTGCGCAGCTGGGCGATGGCGGCGGGGCGATACACGTCGCACGACACCGTCAGCACCTTCTTCTTCTTGTTCTCCTTAAGCCACTTGGCGAGCTTGCCGGAGGTGGTGGTCTTGCCCGCGCCCTGCAGGCCGGCCATCAGGATGATCGCTGGCGGCTGGACGTTCAGGTTCAGTTCGCCCGATTTCTGCTCGCCCGGCTTGGGGTCGACGGCTTCGTCGCCGCCGATGACCGCGGTCAGCTCGCGCTGGACCACGCCGACGAGGGCCTGGCCCGGGGTGAGGCTGCTGACGACTTCCTCGCCGAGCGCCTTTTCCTTGACGCGGGCGACGAACTCGCGCACCACGGGCAGCGCCACGTCGGCTTCGAGCATGGCAAGGCGCACTTCGCGCAGCATCTCGGCGGTGTTGGCCTCGGTCAGTCGGGCCTCGCCGCGCATGGTCTTGACGACCCGCGCCAGGCGTTGTGTGAGGTTATCCAGCATGGCAGTGGGGAGAGGTTCGGCTCGTGATTCGGCGTGGATGGGGCGCGCGCGTGGCGTTGTCGTGAGGCATCACGGACAAGGGCACGAGGGACAGGCCCTAGGGTAAACTGCGCAAATGGCCATTGTACTGTATGCCTTGACGGCACTTCTCTATTGCGGCCTGGCCTTTCACGGCTGGGCAACGCGCAACCCCCGGCTGGCGGCCGCTGGCGGGGGAGCTGTCGGTCATCCGGGCCATCCGGGCCCCGGCGGGCGCCCTGGCGCCGCCACGGCCGTGCTGATGGCGCCGCCCGGCGATGGCCGCGCGGACGGCCAGCCCGCATGGTGGCACGCCGTGGTGCTCGGCGCGCTGGTCAGCCACGGCATGCTGCTGCACGAAACCATCTTCCCGGCAGACCGCATGATGTTCGGCTTCGCCTTCGCGCTCTCCGCCATGCTGTGGCTGGGCGTGGGCATCTACTGGATCGAAAGCTTCTTCTTCTCGCTGGCCGGGCTCGGCCTGATCGTCTTTCCGGTGGCGATGCTGGCCGGCCTGATGCCGCTGGCCTTCCCGGGCGCGCAGATCCTCGGCTACGCCGCGCGGCCGCTGTTCAAGCTCCATTTCGTCATCGCCAACGTGGCCTATGGGCTGTTCACGCTGGCGGCGTTCCACGCCTTCCTGATGCTGCTGGCCGAGCGCCGGCTCCATGGCTTCAACCGGCCGACCAGCGCCGAAGCATCGTCCGGGCAATGGCTGGGCCGTTGGCTGGACCTGCTGCCGCCGCTGCTGACGCTGGAAAAGCTGCTGTTCCGGCTGATCGCGGCGGGCTTCGTGCTGCTGACGCTGACCATCCTGTCCGGCTTCCTGTTCTCCGAGCAGCTGTTCGCCCGGGCCTTCCGCGTGGACCACAAGACCGTGTTCGCGATCCTGTCCTGGGCGATGTTCGGCGGCATCCTGGTCGGCCGGCATTTCCGGGGCTGGCGCGGGCGCACCGCCCTGCGCTGGGTCATCGCCTCGTTCGGCATCCTGCTGCTGGCCTACGTGGGCAGCCGCTTCGTGATCGAAGTGGTGCTGCACCGCCTCTCCTGATCTAGTGATCTCCTGATCGTCATCGCCCCCATGGCAAGAATCTTCCTCCTGCTGGCCGTTGTGCTGGCGATCATCTGGTGGCTGCGCCAGCGCGCGGCCGCCCGCGACGCGCACGAGCAGCCGACCGCCCGCCCTGGCCCGGCGCAGCGCAAGACCGAAGGCGCGGCATCGTCCGAGCCGATGGTCCAGTGCGCCCAGTGCGGCGTGCACCTGCCGCGTGGCGAGGCCATCGGCTGGAACGGCCTGCACTACTGCCGGCGCAGTCATCTGCCCGATGGCTCGGAGATGTCCGGCCATGGCGACACCGACGCGCGCCCATGACCTCGCGCCGCTCGGCCTGGTCCCGCTTCAACGGCTGGCGCGTGCTGGTCGAGCTGTGGCGCCAACCCGAGCCGCCTGAATTCCACTGGCGCCTGCTGCGCTATTTCTGCTGGACCCGCGCGGCCGTGGCGCTGCTGCTGGTGGGCTACGTGTGGCTGCCGCTGGAACGCGCCGCGCCGGATCCTGGCGTGGCCGCCGGTGCCGCGGCCACCCTCGCCGCCAATCCGCGCATGGCCGCCGCGCTGCCGGTGGTGCTCCCCTACCTCTGCATCGCCATGGTCACGCTGGTGGGCACGCTGTGGCGCCGCCATTTCCATGTGCGCGTGCGCGTACAGGTGATGGTCGACCTGGCGCTGCTGGCCGGGATCTTCGCGGTGGTGGGCCGGCTGGGCAGCCACGCCGAAGGTCTCGCCATGATCTTCCTGCTGCCGGCGCTCGAGGCCGGGGCGTTGACCAGCCTGATGTTCGCGCTGTTCACGGCGGCGGTGTCGGCGCTGGTGGTAATGGGCCAGCCCTTCGTGCAGACGCTGCTGGTGCGCCAGGCCGATGCCAACCTGCTCGGTTCCGGCCTGTTCGGCCTGGTGTTCATGATCGCCGCGCTGGTGATGTACATGCTCGCCAACCGGCAGATCGCCCAGGAGCAGATTGCGCTGGCGCGCGAGCAGGAACTGCGCCTGCAGCAACTGGTGAACCGGCTCATGGTCAACGACATGCAGGACGGCGTGATGCTGGTGCGCGCCAACGGCGTGGTGGTGGCCGCCAACCCCGCGGCCGTGGTGCTGCTGGGCGTGCAGCCGCACGAGCGGATCCGGGAAGGGCAGGTGCGCGCCGGCGAGCGCGACAAGGTGCTGTTCGACCTGCGCCGCATCCCGCGCCTGCAGCCGCTGATGGAAATGCTGCGCGACTGGATCCAGACCAATGACGATGTGCCGCGCATCCTGCAGCTACTGCCGCTGCCGTCGCGCCCGTCGGCGCTGGGTGGGCCGATGCTGCATACCCGCCTGCGGCTGCGCTTCGTGCTGCCGGGGCTGGCCGGGCTGCGCTCCACGCTGGGCGGGGCGCTGACCGCGCCGAGCGCGCTCGATACCGTCGGCTGGAACGACATGTCGCCCGAAGGCGCGGCCCGGCTGCGTCTGGCCATCGCCCAGAACGAGGCCATGGCCTGGAGCCCCGAGGACGAGACGCTGCTGCGCAGCGAGATGCGCGACACGGTGCTGGTCCACATCGAAAGCTGGGAACGGATTGCCGAGCAGGTGCAGCAGGAGAAACTTGCCGGCATGGGCCGACTGGTGGCCAGCGTGGCGCACCAGATCCGCAACCCGCTCGCGGCCATCAGCCAGGCCAACGAGCTGCTGGCCGATTCCGGGGCGGGCGAGGGCAATATCGACGCCCGGCTGCTGCGCATCATCAGCGACAACGTGCGCCGGCTCGATCAGGTGGTGTCCGATGTGCTGCAACTCTCGCGCCGCCCCCGCACCGGCCACAGCGCGGTGGAGCTGGGCCAGGCGCTGCCCGAGATCGTGGAACGCTGGCGGCTGGAGATGCGCTCGCGCGGCGGCCCGCGCGCCGATATCAACGCCAATGCCATCCGCCTCGCCGTGGACCTGCAACGCCCGGTGATCTTCGATGCCGCGCAACTGCAGCAGGTGCTCGGCAACCTGCTCGATAACGCCTGGCGCTATTGCAGCCGGCTGCCGGGCGCCATCCGTCTGCTGGCCCATGCGCTGGATCAGCACCATGCCGAACTGATCGTCTGGAACGATGGCGCCGAGGTCACGCGCGAGCAGCAGCGCAGCCTGTTCGAGCCGTTCTTCACCAGCAACGCCCAGGGCACCGGGCTGGGCCTGTTCATGGCGCGCGAGCTGTGCGGCGCCAATGACGCCCAGGTGCGCTACGGCACCATCGCGCTGGAACCGTTGCTGGATCGCACAGGGCTGCTCGGGCCCGGCGCTCGCGATACACTGCCGGCCAAGGCGTTCGTGCTGACGATGCGGATCGAGACGCCCGACGTTGTAACGGCCGCCCAGGCCTGATCCGCCGCCCCCCGCAACCCAACCCCCACGCCATGTCCGCCAGACCGCCCGTTCCCGATCCGATTCTCGTCATCGACGATGAGGCCGACCTGCGCGAGCTGCTGGACATCTCGCTGCGCCGCATGGGGCACGACGTGGTGATGGCCGGCTCGCTGGCCGAGGCGCGGCTGCGACTGGCGGAGCGCCGCTACAGCCTGGTGCTGACCGATATGCGGCTCGGCGACGGGCTGGGCATCGACATCGTGCGGCAACTGTCGGCCTCGCCCGAGCGCACGCCGGTGGCCGTGATCACCGCCTACGGCAGCGCCGACAATGCCGTCGATGCCCTCAAGGCCGGGGCGTTCGACTACATCGCCAAGCCGGTGTCGCTCGACCAGCTACGCACCCTGATCCTGAACGCGCTGGGTCGCCAGCAGCGCGGCGCGGCGGAGGGCGGCGCGCGCAGCGCCGAGGCTGCCGAGGCCGCTGAAGCCGCCGACCGCGCCGCCGGCCTGCTGCCGGGGCTGTCCCCGGCCATGCAGGACGTGCGCCGCTCGCTGTCGCGGCTGGCGCGCAGCATGGCGCCGGTGGTGATCAGTGGCGAATCGGGCAGCGGCAAGGAGCGCGCGGCGCGCGCCATCCACGCCGTGAGCGCGCGCGCCGCGCATCCGTTCGTGGCCGTGAACTGCGGGGCGATTCCCGAGACGCTGATGGAGTCGGAATTCTTCGGCTACGTGAAGGGCGCGTTCACGGGCGCCGACGCCGAGCGCGGCGGCTTCTTCCACGCCGCGCACGGCGGCACGCTGCTGCTGGACGAGGTGGCGGACCTGCCGCTGACCATGCAGGTAAAGCTGCTGCGCGCGTTGCAGGAGCGACGCGTGCGCAAGATCGGCGCCAGTCGGGAAGACACCGTGGACGTGCGCGTGATGTGCGCGAGCCACAAGGATCTGGCCGCGATGGTCGCCGCCGGATCGTTCCGCCAGGACTTGTACTACCGCCTGAACGTGCTGGAGCTGCGCATGCCGACGCTGCGCGAGCGGGGCGAGGACATTCCGGTGCTGGCGCAGGTCATCCTCGAACACCTGGCCGTGCGCTACGGCGATGCGCGCCCGCGCCGGCTGTCCGGCCCGGCGCTGGCGCGGCTGGCGGCGTACCGCTTCCCCGGCAACGTGCGGGAACTCGAAAACCTGCTGGAACGCGCTTACGCCTTCGCCGAATCGGACGAGATCGCGGTGGCGGACCTCGGGCCGCTCGAAGCCGGCGTGGATCGCGCCAGCCTGCTGCAAGGCGCGCCCGTGCCGGTGCCGGAGACCGCGCCGACCGGTTATGAGACCTGGGGCAGCCCGGCCTGGTCGGCGGCCAGCCTGACGGCGCCGGAGGCGGGGGGTGCCGTGGCCGAGGCGCCGCCGCCGCCCCAGCCATCCATCGATCCGATGGTCGATGCGTTGCGCGACGTCACGTTCCCCATCGACCTGCCGGCCCGGCTCGAGGCCCTCGAGCGCGAATTGATCCTGCGCGCGCTGCGCCAGACCGGCTTTAATCGCACCACGGCCGCGCCGCTGCTGGGTTTGAATTTCCGCCAGCTGCGCTACCGCATCCAGCAACTCGAGATCCGCGACGAACGCGAAGGGCGCGATGGCCGGGAAGGGCGCGACGACAGCGAATCGATGGCGGAAGGCGAGGGCCGCGATGGCTGACGTGGCCGCAGACTGGCTGCCAGACGCCGACGGCTGGGTGCCGGCCGCGCGCCGCGTGCCATCGCCCAACTTCGACACCCGCCCCGAGGGCATGCCCGTCGACGTGGTGGTGCTGCACAACATCAGCCTGCCGCCGGGCCAGTTCGGCACGGGCGACATCGAGGCGTTCTTCCAGAACCGGCTCGACACCGCCCGCCACCCGTTCTTCGAAACGATCCGCGACGTCCGCGTCTCCGCCCACTTCCTGATCACCCGCGAGGGCGAGTTGGTGCAGTTTGTGGCGTGTACGCAACGTGCCTGGCATGCGGGCCAGTCAGCCTATTGCGGCCGCCAGCGCTGCAACGACTTCTCCATCGGCATCGAGATCGAAGGCGCCGACGACCAGCCCTTCACCCTGGGCCAATACGACACCGCCGCCCGCATCGTCGCCGCCCTGCGCACGACCTACCCGATCACCGGCATCGCCGGCCACAGCGACATCGCCCCCGGCCGCAAAACCGACCCCGGCCCGCACTTCGACTGGGACCGATTCGCCAGACTGGCCGATGTGACGCCAGCGCTGCTGCCTTATCGACGGGGTGGTTCCTGACCCGCCGCCCCCTTGTGCACGATGCCTCATATTCAGGCATTCGCCCGCGTGACAGCGATGTGAAATCCCCACACTTGGGCCGCCTATCGGCGACTCGCCACGATTAAAAAATTTTAGAAAATTTGTGCGCTGGCGCACGGGCCGCCGCCATCCCTTGGCGTAGCGCGGCTTGCGGGAATGTGGCGCCGCCGCACACCCCGTCCCCAGACCGGCATCTGACTTGTCAAGACTGGTCTTTCCGATTCGTTTCACTATACTTAGCCCAGTTTTTCGCAGTGACCACTATATCTAGTGGTACTACCGGGGAACCGGCCGAGGTGTGAAGCCTGCGCCGCAATGGATTGCGACGCAGGCGCCACAGTAGTGACGCGGCCGGCGGTATCGCAAGAGTCCCTAGCAGAATGAACGCCTGTGCAGTTTGGTTCTCGCCCCGGCAAGGCCGGTGTCGAGTGTCTTCTGAAGCGCATTTTGCTAGGGACTTTGTCACTTCATTACAAGGGTTAAAACAGGAGTTACCTCATGCAAACGGCCCAGAACGAACAACAAAACACGGGATCGGCGGGCGTTGTCGGCGCCGCCGGAACGTCGCAGCAGACCCCCGCCGCTGCCGGCGCCAACTATCAGGACTACAAGCTCATCCGCCGCAATGGGGCCGTGGTGGCGTTCGAGCCGAACAAGATTGCCGTCGCCGTGACCAAGGCCTTCCTGGCCGTGAACGGCGGCCAGGGCGCTGCCTCCGCGCGCGTGCGCGAGATCGTGGAACAGGTCACCCAGAACGTGGTGCGCGCGCTGCTGCGCAGCCGGCCGAACGGCGGCACCTTCCATATCGAGGACGTGCAGGACCACGTGGAACTGGCGCTGATGCGCTCGGGCGAGCATGAAGTGGCCCGTGCCTACGTGCTGTATCGCGAGAAGCGCACCCAGGAGCGCGCGCAGGCCAATGCGCAGACCGTGGCGCGTGTGCAACAGGGCGTGGCCTTCAACGTGAACGACAACGGCGTGAGCCGCGTGCTGGATCTGGCCGCGCTGCACGAGCTGATCGACACCGCCTGCAGCGGCCTGGGCAACGGCGTGAGCGCCGAGCCGATCCTCAAGGAAACGCTCAAGAACCTGTACGACGGCGTGCCGCTGAGCCAGGTGTACGACTCCGCCATCCTGGCCGCGCGTACCCTGATCGAGAAGGACCCGGACTACAGCCAGGTCACCGCCCGCATCCTGCTGCACACGATCCGCAAGGAAATCCTCGGCGGCGAAGTGACGCAGGCCGAGATGGGCTCGCGCTACGCCGAGTACTTCCCGAAGTTCATCGCCCGCGGCATTCAGGCCGAACTGCTGGACGAAAAGCTGGCCACGTATGACCTGGCCCGCCTGGGCGCGGCGCTGGACGCCTCGCGCGACTTCCAGTTCAACTACCTCGGCCTGCAGACGCTGTACGACCGCTACTTCCTGCACGTGGAAGAGCAGCGCATCGAAATGCCGCAGGCCTTCTTCATGCGCGTGGCCATGGGCCTGGCGCTGGAAGAGCGCGACCGCGAAGCCCGCGCCATCGAGTTCTACCAGCTGCTGTCGTCGTTCGACTTCATGTCGTCCACGCCCACGCTGTTCAACTCGGGCACGCGCCGCTCGCAGCTCTCGTCGTGCTACCTGACCACGGTGTCGGACGACCTGGAAGGCATCTACGAAGCCCTCAAGGAAAACGCGCTGCTGTCGAAGTTCGCCGGCGGCCTGGGCAACGACTGGACCAACGTGCGCGCGCTGGGCTCCCACATCAAGGGCACCAACGGCAAGAGCCAGGGCGTGGTGCCGTTCCTGAAGGTGGTGAACGACACGGCCGTGGCCGTGAACCAGGGCGGCAAGCGCAAGGGCGCCGTCTGCGCCTACCTGGAGACGTGGCACCTGGACATCGAGGAATTCCTCGAGCTGCGCAAGAACACCGGCGACGACCGCCGCCGCACCCACGACATGAACACGGCCAACTGGATTCCGGACCTGTTCATGAAGCGCGTGATGGAAAACGCCGAATGGACGCTGTTCTCGCCCGCCACCTGCCCGGACCTGCATGACAAGGTCGGCAAGGCGTTCGAGCAGGCCTACGTCGCCTATGAAGCCAAGGCTGCCAGCGGCGAACTGAAGCTGTTCAAGAAGGTGCCGGCCATCCAGCTCTGGCGCAAGATGCTGGGCATGCTGTTCGAGACCGGCCATCCGTGGATCACGTTCAAGGATCCGTGCAACATCCGTAGCCCGCAGCAGCACGTGGGCGTGGTGCACAGCTCCAACCTGTGCACGGAAATCACGCTGAACACGAACGAGAGCGAAATCGCCGTGTGCAACCTGGGTTCGGTGAACCTGGTGGCCCACCTGAAGCAGGAGGCCGACGGCACCCACGTGCTCGACCACGCCAAGCTCCAGAAGACCATCCGCACCGCGATGCGCATGCTCGACAACGTGATCGACATCAACTACTACGCGGTGGACAAGGCGCGCAATTCGAACCTGCGCCACCGCCCGGTGGGCATGGGCATCATGGGCTTCCAGGACTGCCTGCACGTGCTGCGCACGCCGTACTCCAGCGACGCCGCCGTGAAGTTCGCCGATACGTCGATGGAAGCGGTCTGCTACTACGCCTACGAGGCATCGAACGAGCTGGCGCAGGAACGTGGCCGCTACAGCACCTACGAGGGTTCGCTGTGGGACCGTGGCATCCTGCCGCAGGACTCGCTCAAGCTGCTGGCCGACGAGCGCGGCGGCTACCTGGAAGTGGACATGTCCTCGTCGATGGACTGGGACAGCCTGCGCGCCAGCATCAAGCAGCACGGCATGCGTAACTCGAACTGCATCGCGATCGCCCCGACCGCGACCATTTCGAACATCATCGGCGTGTCGGCCTGCATCGAGCCGACCTTCCAGAACCTGTACGTGAAGTCGAACCTCTCGGGCGAGTTCACGGTGGTCAACGACTACCTGGTGCGCGACCTCAAGGCACGCGGCCTGTGGGACGAAGTGATGGTGGCGGACCTGAAGTACTTCGATGGTTCGCTGGCCCGCATCGACCGCATTCCGCAAGACCTGCGCGACATCTATGCCACGGCCTTCGAGGTGGAGCCGAGCTGGCTGGTGGAGGCCGCGAGCCGCCGCCAGAAGTGGATCGACCAGGCCCAGTCGCTGAACATCTACATGGCTGGCGCGTCGGGCAAGAAGCTGGACGATACCTACAAGCAAGCCTGGCTGCGTGGCCTGAAGACCACGTACTACCTGCGCACGATGGCGGCCACGCACGTGGAGAAGTCCACGGTGTCGCGCGGCTCGCTGAACGCGGTGTCGTCGGGCAGCGACGGTGGCGTGTCGGCGCTGGAAGCCGCCGCCGCCTCGGCCCCGGCCATGCCGGAAGCCGAAGGCGCGGTCTGCACCATGCGCCCGGGCGACGCCGGCTTCGACGAGTGCGAAGCCTGCCAGTAAGCAAGACGTAACAAGCCCCCCAACGGTTTGCACCCCTCGCCCGCTTGCGGGAGAGGGGCCGGGGGAGAGGGCCGGCGCCCCCATGACGCGGGCGCCAGTGCTGGCCACCGCCAGCCATCTACGAATAACGGAGAAATAACATGCTGAGCTGGGACGACGACGTTCAAGCCAAGCCGCAGGCTGCCCCGCAGCCCGCGCTGCAACCTGCCACCCTGGCCGCCGCTGACGAGCAGGGCGCACTGCCGCCGGCCGCCACGCAGCCGGGCATCCTGGGCAACAACCCGAACGCCGCCGCCGTGCAGAGCGAGCGCCGCGTGAACGCCGCCGACAAGCGCGTGATCAACGGCTCCACCGACGTGAACCAGCTCGTGCCGTTCAAGTACAAGTGGGCGTGGGAGAAGTACCTGGCCGGCTGCGCCAACCACTGGATGCCGCAGGAAATCAACATGTCGCGCGACATCGCCCTGTGGAAGGACCCCAATGGTCTGACCGAGGACGAGCGCCGCGTCATCAAGCGCAACCTGGGCTTCTTCGTCACGGCCGACTCGCTGGCCGCGAACAACATCGTGCTGGGCACCTACCGCCAGATCACGGCGCCGGAATGCCGCCAGTACCTGCTGCGCCAGGCCTTCGAGGAGGCCATCCACACGCACGCCTACCAGTACATCGTGGAGTCGCTGGGCCTGAACGAGGCCGAGATCTTCAACGCGTACCACGAGGTGAAGTCGATCCGCGACAAGGACGAGTTCCTGATCCCGTTCATCGACACGCTGACCGATCCGTCGTTCAAGACCGGCACGCCCGAGAACGACCAGAAGCTGCTCAAGAGCCTGATCGTGTTCGCCTGCATCATGGAAGGCCTGTTCTTCTACGTGGGCTTCACGCAGATCCTGGCGATGGGCCGCCAGAACAAGATGACCGGTGCCGCCGAGCAGTACCAGTACATCCTGCGCGACGAGTCGCTGCACTGCAATTTCGGCATCGACCTGATCAACCAGATCAAGCTCGAGAACCCGCACCTGTGGACGGCCGACTTCAAGGCCGAGATCGCGGAGCTGTTCAAGCAGGCCGTGGACCTGGAATACAAGTACGCCGAAGACACCATGCCGCGTGGCGTGCTGGGCCTGAACGCGCCGATGTTCAAGTCCTACCTGCGCTTCATCTGCAACCGCCGCTGCCAGCAGATCGGCCTGGAGCAGCTGTTCCCGAACGAGGAAAACCCGTTCCCGTGGATGAGCGAGATGATCGACCTGAAGAAGGAGCGCAACTTCTTCGAGACGCGCGTGATCGAGTACCAGACCGGCGGGGCGCTGTCCTGGGATTGAAGTGATGGTGCGCTGACATCCCGGCGAGACAAACAGGCAGGCGACGCGATTGAGCGTCGCCTGTTTTGTTTTGTGGCCACCCGCCGCATTTTTCAGAATCGGCTCACATACCCGGGCCGGAATGCTCCCTACCATCGTCGACAGAGAGGTTCGCTTTCCCTGTCCGATGGACGTTCCAACTAGGAGTTTTCCGATGCAAGCCGTGGTTCTGCACCACCTGGGCGATATTCCGCGCTTCGAGTCCTTCCCCGACCCCGACACCACGCACTGCGAGCGGCTGGTGGGGGTGAGCGCCGCCGCCATCCATGCGATCGACCGGCAGGCCGCCGCCGGGATGCACGCCAGCAGCCCGCTCACGCTGCCGGTGGTGTGCGGGGTGGATGGCGTCGGTCATACGGCCGGCGGCGAGCGCGTCTATTTCAGCGCCACGCGGCGGCCGTTCGGCGCGATGGCCGAGTTCGCGCCGGCGGACTGGGTCGTGCCGCTGCCGGACGGCTTGCCGGGCGAGTTCGCGGCGGCGCTGGTGCGGCCGGCGCTGATGGCGTGGCTGCCGCTGGCGCACCGCGCCGAACTGGAGCCCGGCGAGACGGTGATGGTGCTTGGCGCCACCACGGCGGCCGGGCGCATGGCGGTTCAGGCGGCGCGGCTGCTCGGCGCCAGGCGGGTCATCGCCGCCGGGCACCGCCAGGAGGCGCTGGCCACCCTGGAGGTGGATGCGATGATCGACCTGCGCCTGTCACGCAACGCGCTCGAACACACGTTCTCGGCCTATGCGGAGGAGGGGATCGACGTGATCCTGGACTACATCTGGGGGGAGCCGGTGGAGTTGCTGGCGGCCGCGCTGGCCCGCTCGGACCACGTCGTGCCGTCTCCCGACGACCGCGGCGTGCGGCTGGTCTCGGTGGCCGAGCGGCCCGGGGGCGACATCGTGCTGCCCGCCCAGTCGCTGCGCGAGTCGCGGCTCCGGCTGATGGGCTACGGGCCGTCCAGCTACCCGCCGCTGGACTATGTGCAGGCGTACGTGGAGGACATCCTCATGTACGCGCTGGATGGCGACCTGCGCCTCGACGTGGAGACCCTGCCGATGGCCGAGGTGGCCGAGGCATGGGAGCGGGCGGGGCGGCAGGACCGGCGCATCGTGCTCACGCTGGACGAGCGCGAGGCATGAGGGCCAGCGCCGCCGCCCGGGGCGGGCGGGGGCCTTCCGGTCCTTCCGGGCCGTCAGGCAGCCTTGCGGACCTCGGGCTGGCTGGCGGCGCTGCCGTCGGCCTTGCGCTCGCCGCCGAGCGCGTCGGTCAGGTCGCGCAGCAGGCCGGCCAGTTCGCCCGCCATCAGCGCGAAATCGGCGTCGAAGCGCTCGGCTTCGTCATGCAGCGTGCCGTCGGCCTGTTCCTTGATCACGTCCAGCGGCGCCACGCGCTTGACCGCCAGGTTCTCGGTCAGCACGAAGGACACGCGGTCGTTCCAGGTCATGGCCAGCCGCGTGCAGCGCTTGCCGGCGGCGATATGGCGGCGCAGGTCCTCGGGGTCGAGCGGATGGCGCACGTAACGCACCGTGGCCTTGGATTCGGCGCTCGATTGCAGCTCGATTTCCTGGTCGACGGTGAACCCGGCGGGCGCGGTGTCAGTGGACAGCCATTCGGTCATGGCCGCCACCGGCGACTGGTTCACGTGCAGGCCCGCCACCGGCAGCGGATCGATGGCTTTGAACAGCATGCCGCGCACTTCATCGGCCTTGGCCGTGGCGGCGGCGTCGATGGCCAGCCAGCCGTTCACGGGATCGATCCAGACGCGGGTGTCGCGGCGGATGCTGAAGGCGCGCGGCAGCAGTTCCTCGGTGATCTGTTCCTTCAGTTCCTTGATCTGCTTGCGGCCCGGCTTGAAGCCCTGCTGCTCTTCCAGCTCGGTGGCGCGCGCCTTGGTCACCTGATTGACCACGGTGGCCGGCAGCAGCTTCTTTTCGGTACGGAGCACCAGCAGCATCTGCTTGTTGACGCAGTGCACAAGCTGGCCGTTGTCGCGCGGAGATGCCCAGCCCTGGGTTTGCGGTTCCAGGCTGGTGCCGGGGAAGAAGGCGTGTTTCGCCAGGCTGGCCTCTACGTCTTCGGCGCTGAGGGTCCACGGGGCGGTGAAGCGATGAATCTGGAGATTCTTAAACCACATGAGTATTCGGCCACGAGAACGGAAAGGGTCGAATTCTATCTGGTTGAGCGGGCGGTGCCGAGAAATGGCGGGAAATGGGGCGGGAAATGGGGCGGGAAATGGGGCGGGAAATGGGGCGGCAAGAAAAAGGCGCGCACGGCGCGGAGGTCACGCTCTCCGCGTCAGTGCGCGCCATGCCGCCGGGCCAAGCCGGCGGTGTCGGTGCGGATCGCAATGCGAATGCAAAGCGATCTCAAATATCGAGCTTCGAGATCTTGGTGCCTTCGAGGCTCAGGCCGGCCATCAGACCCGCGTTGGTCATGGCGAAGCCGACAATCGGATGCTGGGCCGTATTGGTGTCCAGCTGCCCGTTGGCGCCGATGGTGGCCAGTGCCACGGTGGCGTCGGCGCCGACCTGCCATCCATTGCTGCGCACGAACTTGTCGTACGAATCCTGCGTCAGGAACATCAGCACGAACGCCTTGGATTGCGCGCCGATCTGCCAGCCGATGGACCCCGAGATGGCGCGGTAGTAGCCGCGATTGGCGCCGCCGGAGCGCAGCACCCCATCGCCATACTCGCCGCCCACCACGAAGCCTGCCGACAGCAGTTTCGGGAAAACCAGGATGCCGCGTGCCTTGTTGCCAAGGTCCTGCGACCCCTTGACCGTGGAATACAGCCGATTCAGCGTGTCCGTGGCGCCGGCGTCAATCTCGCGCCGTTTGGCGGTCTTGTCGCCCGAATCGCCCGGGCCCGTGGTAGTACAGCCGGCGAGCGAAAGCGCGCCAAGGGACAGACCGGAAACCGTGACAAGACCGGCACCGCCAGCGGACAGGAAGGTTCGACGTTTCATTATTTCCTCCAGGAGGGTGGTGTGTTGCAACCGCCTCTAAAGCATAGGCGTCAAGCGCACATTGTTAAATGCGATTTTGTCTGACACTGGGCAGGAGAGACTCTGACACGCGGGCTGACATACTTTCTTGCAAATGCGCCAGCGCACTTTAGGAACCGCCCGCCCGTGCGGACGGTCTGTCGACCATGAAAAAGACATTCGCCCCCCTCTCTCCCTTGATTTCCTTCGGCGCGATCGTGCCCGTGGTGCTGCTGGCGGCGTGCGCGTCCCCGGCCTCCGTGGAGACCCCGAGCCAGAAGCAGGAAGTCGCCACGCTGAACTCAGGCTGGCAGGCCGAACGGGCCAAGTACATGGAATGCGTGCAGGACAAGGCCGACGACGGCGCGAAGGGCAAGGGCACCTCGAAGGATGTGGCCGCCGGCGCCCTCGACGCCTGCAAGGCGCAGCTCGGCGTGATGCACGACGCCTTCCAGTCCTATCTCTCGGCCCAGATGAGTTCGGCGCACGGCCAGACCAGCGCCCGGCAGGCGGCTGACCGCGTGACCACCGACACCCGCGAGAAGGCGCGCACCTACCTGACGCGCTACGTGGAGGTGGAGCGCTACAAGTCCGGCCAGCGCTGATCGCCGGGTCGGACGCTCCCATCCCCTATATATATATAGTCAGAGCATCGCCAGCGGCTCGGCCCGGCGTGGCGGCGGAAACAGCTTGTCGAGTTCGGCAAGCTGTTCTGATGTCAGGGGGTGCTCCAGCGCGCCGAGGTTCTCGCGCAGGCGGTCGCGGCTGCCGGTCTTGGGAATGGCGATGATGTCGTCCGAGGCCAGCAGCCAGGCCAGCGCCGCCTGGGCCGGCGTCATGCCGTGCGCCTTGGCAAAGCGCTGGAGCCCTGCATGGCGCAGCAGCCGGGCTTGCTCGATCGGGGAATAGGCCATGACCGGCACGCCGCGTGCACGCTGCCATGGCAACAAATCGAATTCGATGCCGCGCCGGCTCAGGTTGTAGAGCAGCTGGTTCGCCGCCACTTCGTCGCCGCCCGGCACCTCCCACAGCTCTTCCATATCGGACAGGTCCAGGTTGCTGACGCCGAAATGTCGGATCTTGCCGGCCTCGCGCAGCGCCAGGAACGCCGCCATGGTCTCCTCGAGCGGCACGCCGCCGCGCCAGTGCAGCAGGTAGAGGTCGAGCCGGTCGGTACCCAGCCGGCGCAGGCTGCGCTCGCACGCGGCCACCACGCCCTCGTGGCTGGCGTTGTGCGGGTAGACCTTGCTGACGAGGAACACCTCGTCGCGCCGGCCCGCGATGGCCTCGCCGATCAGCGATTCGGACAACCCCTCGCCATACATTTCAGCGGTGTCGATCAGCCGCAGCCCGAGGTCCAGCCCGAGCCGCAGCGTGGCGATTTCCTCGGCCCGCGTGTTGCGGTGATCGCCGATATTCCAGGTACCCATGCCCAGCGCGGGCACGCGCTCGCCGCCGGGCAGCGTGACGGTCTTCATCGATTGGCTCCGGTGTCATGAGGCGGCGTGCCGGCCACGCCGCGCTCCATCACACTAGTTAACAATGCCGGCCGGCACAAGGTGGCCGGCGCGGCGGAGCCACTCAACCGTGCTGGTGCCGGTATTCCTGGCTCAGTCCGCCATAGCCGTAGGCGGCCGCGCGGGCGTCGATGACGTGGATATACGACACCTTGTTCACATCGCCAATCACCTCGGAGAGCGCGGCGAACGTCTCCTTCAGGTACAGCGCCTTCTCGGCCTTGGTGTTGGTTTCGTCGGTCACGCTGATGTCGAGCTGGAAGGCGTTGCGGCCGTCGCTGCGGTCGGACAGCGCCTTGCCGCCGATGATCCATTGCTCGCGCGGCAGGTAGCCCACCGTGACGGCGATGACGTTCTCTTCCTTGCGCAGGATGCGCTGGGTCAGCTCGGCCACGGTGGCTGCGGCGCGGCGGGTCAGTTCGGCGTCGGGCTGGCCGGAGATCTGGAGGTTGATGTGGGGCATGGCTGGCTCCTTGTTCTGGATGGTGCGAACCGGAAATCGGTGTCGTGGAAACTATCGTAGTGGTCGCCGTTACATCGGAAAAGCAGGAATATGCGATACCATCCATCGGTAACACCGAATCGTAAAAATGCGAGATAGTGGGGTGTGACCAGGGACGGGAGCAGGCGCCATGCGGGGATTCGAGACCGATCAGTTGAAGACTTTCGTGACGGTGGCCGACAGCGGCAGCCTGTCTGCGGCGGCGCCGCGCCTGTTCCTGTCGCAGTCGTCGGTCAGCGAGCAGTTGCGCAAGCTGGAGGAGCGCGCCGGCGTGCCGCTGCTCACGCGCGGCAAGAAGGGCGCGGCGGTCACGCCGGCCGGTGCGCGGCTGTTGGAATACGCGCGCCGCATCCTCTCGCTGAACGACATGGCGATGCAGGAACTGCGCGGCCGCACGCTCGACGGCGAACTGCGGCTTGCCGTGACCGATTACTTCCGGCCGGGCGAGATTGCCGGCATGCTGCGCCGTCTGCGAGACCGCTATCCGTATCTGAAACTGCACGTCACGGTGATGAAGAGCGCCGCGATCGAGGCCGCCGCTGACTTGGACACCTTCGACATCGGCCTCAGCATGCGGCTGATCCGCGCAACGCGCGCCGAACGGTCAGAGCGCGGCGATCGTGCCGGCACGCTGCTGCGGCGTGAAGGGCTGGCCTGGGTGGCCGCGCCGGAGATCGCGGAGTCGCCGCAGCCCACGCTGCCGCTGGTACTACTGCCCGACACCTGCTCGATGCACCAGTTCGTGGTGCAACTGCTCATGCGCCGGAAGCGCGCGTTCGACATCGCCCACTCGGCGTCCGGCGTGGCAGGGCTGCACCTGGCGCTGGCGGCGGGGCTTGGCGTGTCCTGCCTCAATGCGTCGGCCATCGGGCCGGGCGTGACGCCGCTCGATACCGCCGCCGTCTCGCGCTGGCGCCTGCCGGCACTGCCCGATGCCGAGTTCTACCTGCTGCCCGCCCGGCGCGGCGAGAGCGAATTCATCGGCGAAGCGCGCCTCGCGCTGAGCGAGCAGTTCGGCTGACGGCTGTTATCGTTCGACGTAAATGCGCCGCAAGCGGCGCAAATATGTCTGACTTTGCATATTCTTCGCGTGATGCGTTGACCTCGCGTCCCCCAGTAAATGATAATGCGTCGCATTTTCGTAAAAATATTACAACGCATTACAGGGAAATATGAGTCAAAAGCCACATGCGGTGCGGACTGCCGTCCTCGCACTGTTCGCTGCCCACGCCTTGCCTGCCGGCATCGCCCACGCACAGTCGGAAACCCCCGCGCCCGCGCCGCAGGAGCTGCCTGCGGTCACCGTCAAGGCGGACGTCAGCCGGGAGCTTGGCGCCGGCTACAACCCGCCCAACGCGGTCAGCGCCACGCGTACCGAGGCGCCGCTGCGCGACATTCCGCAGACCGTCAACGTGGTCACCAGCGAGGTCATGCAGGACCAGCATGCCAACTCGATGCAGGACGTCCTCAAGAACGTGCCGGGCGTGAGCTTTTCCACCGGCGACGGCCAGCGTGACCAAGTGTCGATCCGTGGCTTCTCGGCCATCGCCGACCAGTTCGTGGACGGCATCCGTGACGACGCGCTGTACTTCCGCGACCTCTCCAACGTCGACCGCGTGGAAGTCATCAAGGGCCCGGCCGCCGTGCTGTATGGCCGGGGCTCGTCCGGCGGCCTGATCAACCGCGTGACCAAGAAGCCGGGCATCGACGTGGCCGACTTCAGCTTCAGCTACGGCTCGTGGGCCGACAAGCGGGCCGAAGTCGACGTCGGCAAGGTGTTCGGCAACGGCGCCGCGGCGTTCCGCCTGACCGGCGCGCTGGAGGATGCCGACAGCTACCGCTCGCAGCAATTCCTGCGCCGCTCGGCGATCGCGCCGTCGCTGGAGCTGCGCCTCGCGCCCCAGACCACGGTGTTGCTGCAGGCCGATTACCTCGAGGACAAGCGCGTTACCGACTTCGGCATTCCGGCGTACCGGGGCCGTCCGGTGAACGTGCGGCCCTCCACCTACTACGGCGCGGCCAACGCGCGCGATGTGGATACCTCGGAGTCGCGCGTGTACTCGGGCACGGCCACGATCAACCATCGCTTCAATGAGAACTGGTCGATCCGCAACGCCACGCGCTACTACCATTACTCGCTCGACCGTAACAACACGCTGTCCGGCACGGTCAACGAGGTGGCCCAGACCGTGTCGTTCAATCGTTCCAATGTGTATCGCGAAGAACACGGCTGGTTCAACCAGACCGACCTGACGCAGAAGGCCACGCTCTTCGGGATGCAGCACGAACTGCTCTACGGGGTGGAAGTCGGCCAGCAGAACAAGGACCTGGTCAACTACTCGCGCAACAACGTGGCCACGGTGAACCTGTTCAACCCGGTGCTGCCCGTGCTGCCGCTGCTGGTGGGCGGCACGCCATCGGCCAACAACCTCGGCATCTTCAAGACGCTCGGCCTGTACACGCAGGACATGATGACGCTGACCGAGCACTGGAAGGCGCTGGTGGGCGTGCGCTACGACCGCTTCGAGCAGGAGACCATCGAGCGCCGGCCGGGCCAGCCCAACCTGGCGCGCACCGACAACAACTGGAGCCCGCGCGCGGGGCTGGTGTGGCAGCCGTCGAAGGTGCAGTCCTACTACCTGTCGTGGAGCAAGTCGTTCCAGCCGTCGGGCGAGAACTTCTCGTTGGCCGCCAACAACGCCGAACTGGCACCGGAGACCACCAACAATACCGAGTTGGGCGCCAAGTACGACTTCCTGGACGGCAAGGCCAGCACCACGGTGTCGGTGTTCCGGCTCGAGCGCAGCAATATCAAGGTGGCGAATGCCACCGGCACGGCCCTGATGCCGATTGGCGAGCAGCGCACCGACGGCGTGGAGCTGAGCGGCGCCGCCGAGCTGGGGCAGGGCTGGAAGGTGCTGGCCGGCTATGCCTACCTGGATGCCACGGTGACGAAGTCGACCGCCGCGCTGGAAGGCAAGCGCGCCACGCTGACGCCGCGCCACTCGGGCAACCTATGGCTGACCAAGTCGCTCGGACATGGCTTTGGCGTGGGTGGCGGCCTGAACCTCGTCGGCGCGCGCATGGCCGATCCGGCCAACACGGTCACGCTGCCCGGCTATGTCACGGCCGACATGATGGCCTGGTACCGCCGGGGCCCGTTCGAGGCCCAGCTCAATGTCTACAACCTCTTCAACCAGGGCTACATCGTCTCCGCGCACGGTTCGAGTCCGAACCTGAACATGCCCGGCGCGCCGCGTAGCGTGGTGGCCACGCTGCGGTACCGGATGTAAGCGGTGCCGGCCTCGCTGGCATAGCAGAAAAACGAAAACGGCCCGTCGATGCGGGCCGTTATCTCGTCACAGCGTCGTCACAGCGTTGTAATCGTTACTCGGCGGTCATGTGCGCGTTCTTCGCCAGGCGACCGAGCCGCTCGCGCTCGGCATGGATGAACGCGACGAAGCTCTCCACCGAGCCGCCCGCCGGCTCGATGCCGTTTGGCAGCAGCCGCTCGCGGATCTCCGGCGTCTGCATGCCGGCGGTCAGCTCCGCATTCAGCCGCTTGATGATCGCCGGATCCGTGCCCTTCGGCGCGAAGATGCCGGCCCAATGGCCGATCCGCACCTCGGGCAGGCCCTGCTCGGCCGTGGTGGGGATGTTGGGCGCGGCAGCCATGCGCTTGTCCCAGGTTGCGCCCAGCGCCTTGAGCTTGCCGGCCTTGATCTGTGGCAATACCACCACGCTGGCCTCCGAAGTCGCCGCCACCTGGCCGCCGATCACCGCCGTGATGCTCTCCGAGCCGCTCTTGTACGGCACCACGGTCAGCTGCGCGCCCTTCTCCTTGAGCATCTCCTCGACGAAGTGGGGCGTGCTGCCGCTGCCGGCGGTGGCGAACGGCGCGCCACCCTGCTTCTTCGAGTACTCGATCAGATCCTTGAGGTTGTTCACCGGCAGCGACGGCGACGCGACGATGACCGACGGGCTGACCGCGATCAGCCCAACCGGCACGAGGTCATCGGGCGCATACGGCATCTTCGTGCGAATCAGGCTGTTGGTGACCGTGCCCACGGCGCCCACCAGGAAGGTGTAGCCGTCCGGCTTGCTCTTGGCGACGTAGTCCGCGCCGACCACGCCGCCGGCGCCCGGCCGGTTCTCGATCACCACGGGCTGGCCGATCCGCTTGCTCACCGCTTCGGCCCCCGCGCGAGCGACGAGGTCGTTGGCGCCGCCTGCCGTGAACGGCACGACGAACTTGATCACGTGGTTGGGCCAGGCGTCGGCGGCATGGGCCGGGGCGGTGCCGCACAGCGCGGCGGTGGCGAGGGCGAGGGCCATCGCCCCGCCATGGATGGGGATACGCATGCTTGTCTCCGGTATCTGTTGTGGTGTGTACCAACGTCGATGGTACCGAATGCGGCTGTCAATTGCCTGACGGCGGATCAGCGCAGCGGGGAGGGCGGCCGGCGCCCGGGGCGGGCGGCGGCGCTATTCATGCTGTGCACAGTGTGACGGCAAGGAGGGAGAGGAGGGCGAGGACGGCGTGCGGGAACCGATGACCGGTCAATGATCGCGTTCCCAGGTCTGGGTGCGGCCGATCAGGCTGATGCCGATGAAGCCGCGCACGTTGAGCTTCTTGCCGTCGTCCGCCAGCGCCATCTTGCACTTGTAAAGCTTGCCGGTCTCGGGGTCGAGGATCTCGCCGCCGGTGTACTCGTTGTCGCCCGTCTTGCGCAGGCCCGTCAGCAGCGTCATGCCGATGACCGGCTGGTCCTTGCGGGCGTCGGTGCACTTGTCGCAGACCTTGGGTTTGCTCTCGGCGGTCTCCACCAGGCTCTTCACGAGGCGCCCGCTGTAGACGCCGTCCTTCTCGGTGATCTCGATCACGCCGCGCGGCTTGCCGGTGGCGTCGTCGATGGTCTTCCACGTGCCGGCCGGCGTGGCCTGCGCGAGCGCCACGGCGCTGGCGGCGAAGGCGGCCGCGAACACGGTGGCGCGCAGCAGCGTGCGTGGGAGGGAAATGCGCATGAGGGTCTCCTGGTTCAGTGTGTCGGGATGGTGCGAAGGTGTCGCGACGCCAATCTACTGGCGCGCGCGCCGCACCGCAATCACCACTGCGCGTTTGCGTACGCACCAGCGGTGCGCCGCCGTCCCCCGCAATCGACCGCCGTACGGGGGTTTGCGGGATTATGCCGTGCAGCATGCGACGCCGCGCGGCGGGGCCGAAGCATTCCTCTAAGGGGA
The DNA here is from genome assembly GCF_056396345.1 of Cupriavidus sp. 05T42. Lineage (NCBI taxonomy): Bacteria > Pseudomonadati > Pseudomonadota > Betaproteobacteria > Burkholderiales > Burkholderiaceae > Cupriavidus > Cupriavidus sp. 05T42. The sequence continues at coordinate 107,917 of NZ_JBFTLH010000010.1, read as the reverse complement.
ACTCCAGGGTCGTCCGGGCGCCTGCGGACGCTCGGCCGGTACCTCATCGACACCCCATCGGCACGCTGTGTTCTCTGACCACGCAGCGCTGTGTCGCACGCACGCGGTGCGACGCTGCATCGGGTGTGTCGCGGGTGGTGTCGCGCGCTGTCGAAGCGATGCCGGCGCGTGTCGATGACGTGTCGAAGCGTGTCCAAACATCGTCATCGCATCGCGCACGGTGACAAACCGTTGCGTTGACGCATCACTCTTTCGTCGTACTCGCGCAACTGTCGGATCGACGCACGGCGGTGTCGGCGCATGTCCGACGCGATGACATCGAACCCTCGCGCATCGATGCGCGTGAAGCGTGCCGAGCGAGTGCCGGAGCGTCGCCGTGCGAGGCCATCGCGGCGTGCGCGTGCGTGGCCAGCATGCCGTGGCGAGGCACCGTGCGCATTACATGCCATCGCCGTGAAAGCCAACATCCATGCGGCTTTCCGGTGGATCGCGCGGCGCGCCGCCGTGCGTGTTGACGGCGCGTTCGGCAGCCTTCGACAGTGTGCGATCGAGGGCGGCGAGGTGTCACGCGAGGCTGTGCGACGCAGTGCGCGACGCCATCGAATCGACGCGCATCGACCTCGCGGAGGAACTTCGGAAGGCGTGTGGAAGTCGAGATGAACAAGCGTGTCGATGATGCTGTCATCGCGATGCGTGAGCGAAGTAGATCGACTCGCTCGCGCACGCAAGTTTTTTTGCACTTTTTTCTTAACATCATCGAACAAACGAATTATGATTCGCCTTGACAAGAGTCTCAGTTCATTGCATCGACGTATCGCAGCGACAAGCAACAAGCAGAAGCAACGATGATGGCGATGACTCGATGCAGTGAATGCGGGTAGCCGAGGAGCACCAGAACTTTGACGCAGACCAAGCCGAACCGGCTTCTCAAAACGCGTGCAGTCTCCTGTAGCCCAGTGACGGGATGGGCGAGCTACCCCCGAATGATTGCCGTCTGCCGTGCGCGAGGCCATGCCCGCACCGCAGGCCTGCTGACCGATATCTCCTCTTTCCTGGTCGTGCGCCGACGTAACGGGCGGCGCGGGCCAATCGAATATTCCAGGGCGCGGCATGCCCCGGACACCCGCCTGCAGGCTGGCTTTGCCGCCCGCGGGGGTCCGTTGCGCTGCCGCTTGAACGCCGCGTGTCGCGGCATCCCTGTCACCGAATTCATTAGCGTGCGACCGAAGCTGTGCCGTGCGCCGATGAATCGCTCGCTCGACTGGAGTCACGCGGTATCGCGCTTCGGGTCGGTCGGGTCGCCATCCTAGGTCATTCGATATTTCACGCTAGTGAAGGAGTTATCCATGGCAACTGCTGCAAAGAAAAAGCCGGCGGCTAAGAAAGCCGCCAAGCCGGCCGCCAAGAAGGCCGTCGTGAAGAAGGTCGCCGCCAAGAAGGCTGCTCCGGCCGCCAAGAAGGCTGCTGCCAAGAAGGTTGCAACGAAGAAGGTTGCTGCCAAGAAGGTAGCCGCCAAGAAGGCACCGGCAAAGAAGGCCGCTGTGAAGAAGGTAGCCGCCAAGAAGGTTGCAACGAAGAAAGTTGCAGCCAAGAAGGTAGTCGCCAAGAAGGCAGCCCCGGCCAAGAAGGCCGCGGTCAAGAAGGTAGCCGCCAAGAAGGCCCCGGCCAAGAAGGCCGTTGCCGCCAAGAAGCCGGCCGCCAAGAAGGCTGTAGCCAAGAAGGCCGCTCCGGCCAAGAAGGCTGCACCGGCCAAGAAGGCTGCTGCTGCGAAGAAGCCGGCTGCTGCGAAGAAGCCTGCTGCTGCCAAGAAGCCTGCTGCTGCGAAGAAGCCGGCTGCCAAGAAGGCTGCTGCGAAGAAGCCGGCTGCCAAGAAGGCGCCTGCTGCCAAGCCTGCCGCGGCTCCTGCCGTTGCACCCGCTGCTGCTGCAAAGACCGCGCTGAACCCGGCTGCGGCCTGGCCGTTCCCGACGGGTACCCGTCCGTAATCGCTTCGCCTCGTGCGAACGATCACAACTGGGAAGCGCCAGGGCACGCATCGCGTGCCGCACTGACCGGATACCTCGTATCCGGTCCGCAAGACAGCTGTCTTGCCGACCCGCCGATGGCATTCGCCCGGCGGGTTTTTTATCGCCCAAAGAAAAACGCCGCGGCCCGGAGGCGCGCGGCGTTGGGGTCGGGCACGGTGTGCCCGGTCCGGGTGCGTGGTGCGATCAGTGGGTCACGCGCGTCACGCCGCCCGAGGACAGCAGGCGCACGCGCTCGCCGGGTCGGAACGCCTCGTCGGCTTCCTGGGTGATGGCGCGCATCTCGCCGTTGTCGAGCTTCACCGTGATCTCCAGGCCGCGACGCTGCTGGATCTTGTTCTCCGCCGCGCTGCCGGCCAGGCCGCCGATCACTGCGCCCAGCAGGCCCGCCGCAATCGCGCCGTTGCCGCCGCCGATGGTGCTGCCCGCCGCGATGCCGCCGATGGCGCCACCGGCCAGCGTGCCCGCGCCGGTCTGCCCGCCCTGGATCAGCACCTCGCGTACGCCCTCCACCACGCCGTAGCGCACGGTCTGCTCACGCTGGGCCTGGCCCGAGGTGTAGACGCTGTTGGAGTTCGACCAGCTGGCGCAGCCCGAGACCAGGCTTGCCGCCACCAGGACGGCCACGCCGCCGGTGCGGACGATGTTCGGCACGATGTTTCTCATGATTGACTTCCTTCCCGTAAAGACCCGCGCTCCGCGATGTCGGCGGATGCCGGCCGGGCGCCGCCGCCTTGTGGGCACGGCGCCGGCAGCGTCCGGCTTACGCGTAGCGGTAACCGAATGCGGACTGGAACCGGTTGCCGATGTCCTCGCGCGAGAGCCAGTGGTTCTGCGGCCCCTGGCGGGCGATCTTGAGCGCGCCCATGAGCGAGGCGAGGCGGCCGGTGGTTTCCCAGTCCAACCCGTTTTCGATGCCGTAGAGCAGGCCGCCGCGGAAGGCGTCGCCGCAACCGGTGGGGTCGACGACCTGTTCGGCGGGCACGGCCGGAATGGCGTACTGCTGGCCATCGGCAAAGATGCTGGCGCCGCGCTCGCCGTGCGTCACGATGAACGCGCGAACCTTGGCGGCAACCTCGGCGCTGGTCCAGGCCGTGCGGGACAGCAGGACCTGCGCTTCGTAGTCATTGACCGTCACGTAGCTGGCGAGTTCAATGAACTGGCGCAGGTCTTCGCCGTTGAACAGGGGCATGGCCTGACCCAGATCAAAGATGAACGGAATGCCGGCTTCGGCGAACTGCTGCGCGTGGTGCAGCATGCCCTCGCGGCTGTCCGGCGCCACGATGCCCAGGGCGGGCTGGCGGCCGGCCGTCAGCGCATCCTGCACGCTGTTCAGCTGCGACTGGCTCATCGCGCCCGGGTGGAAGGCGGTGATCTGGTTGTTGTCGAGATCGGTCGTGATCATCGCCTGCGCGGTGAAGGTGCCCGGCAGCGTGCGGATGTGATCCGTGACGATGTCGAGTTTGCGCAGGTAGTCCAGGTACGGGCCGGCGTCCTCGCCCACGGTGCCCATCACCACTGGCTCGCCGCCGAGCATCTTGAGCGTGTAGGCGATGTTGCCGGCGCAGCCGCCAAACTCTCGCCGCATGCCCGGCACCAGGAACGACACGTTCAGCATGTGGATCTGGTCGGGCAGGATGTGTTCGCGGAAGCGCCCGTCGAACGTCATGATGGTGTCGTAGGCAACGGAGCCACAGATCAAGCTGGCCATTCTTCCTCGCAATCGAATACGGATGATACGGTTGAAAAAGACGCCGCCCGTGCGGAGACGGGCGGCGGTCGTACTTGTCAGATACCGGTGATGCCGAAGGCCTCCGGCAGCTTACTTCAACGCGGCCAGGGCGGCGTCGTAGTTCGGTTCTTGCTTGATCTCGGGCACGAGTTCGCTGTACTTCACAGCGTTGTTTTCGTCGAGCACGACCACGGCGCGTGCGGCCACGCCGGCCAGCGGGCCGGTCTTGATGTCCACGCCATAGGCGTTCTTGAACTCGGCGCCACGCATGGTCGAGAGCGGCACCACGTTGGCCAGGCCTTCGGCCGTGCAGAAGCGGCCCATGGCGAACGGCAGGTCGGCCGAGATGGTCAGCACCACGGTGTTGTCCAGCGTGCTGGCAGCTTCATTGAACTTGCGGGCGGATGCCTGGCACACCGGCGTATCCAGGCTCGGCACGATGTTCAGCACCTTGCGCTTGCCGGCGAAGTCGGCCAGCTTCACATCCTTCAGGTCCTTGCCCACGAGGGAAAAGTCGGGGGCCTTGTCGCCTGCCTGGGGAAACTTGCCGCCAACTTCGATGGCGTTGCCGCCGAGGGTCACATTGCTCATGGTCACTCCTGTACTGGGATGGGATGTTCGTCCGCGCTGCCCGGTGCGAACCGGCGGCGCGGCGGGGCGCTGGATATCAGGGGTAGAAGATCAGCACGCGGTAGTTGGCCGCCGTCTGGTCTGTCCGGAATCGTACCCGAACCGGCAGCTCGCTGCCCGCGCGCAGGCCCAGCGTTGCGAAGGCACGCTGCGCGGGCTCGAGGTATTCGGTCGGTTGCAGCACGCGGCGCAGCAGCAACTGGTCTTGCAGGTCGGTCATCACCAGTTCGATCGCGGGCAGCGCGGTAGTGGCGCGGCCCTGGTTACGCATGGTGACGGCGAGCTGGTAAACATCGGTCGCCTCGTCCTGTTTCTGAAGCTGGGAGCTGTCGATGCGCAGCGCTTCGAGGTCGCGCCAGGGCGGCACCTCGCAGCCAAGTGGCGCACAGGCGGCCTCGAGCAGCGGACGCAGCACCGGCACGCGGCCGGCCAGCTGGCTGCGGCCGAGGTAGGCGCCCTGCAGCAGCGCGCCGATGGCCAGCAGCACCACGGCGATGCGCACCCAGACGCGCTTGCTGACAGGCACGACCACCTTGGCGCGTGCCGGGCGCGCGCGTTCGCGGTCACGCGCGTGGCGCAGGAAATCGGGGGCGAAGACCGGGCCCGGCGATACCTCGCGGCGGATCCAGTGGCGCGTGGTGGATTCGCGTGCGATGGCATCGGGCGTGCCCTCGCGCGACGTATCGAGCGCATTGGCGCTGGCCGACGCGACATCGTCCTTCCCTTCACGCGCGAATTCCTCGGCCGGCGCCACGGTGGGATCGGCGGCACGCAGGTATTCGCTCGCGCTGCGTACCGGCTCGGTATGCGGGAAGGGGTTGGTCGGCGGCAGCGGCTCGGCCGCCTCCGGCGTGGGGCTGGGGGATGGACTCGAGGACGGCACCGGCGGCCACGCGGCCCTGGCGCTGTACGCGCCGGACGGCGGCGGGCTGGCCGACGCCGGGGCGAATGCCGCAGCGGGGTCGAGTGACGAGTGCGCCGGCACGGCCGGGGCGGGTGCCGCCGGGGCAGGGAGAGGTTCGCCAAAGGCCGAATGATCGAGGGTCGGCCAGGGTGCCGACGGCGCGACAGGCGCGGGCGCTGCGGCTTCCTCTATGGGCTCGGGCTCGGGTTCGGGTTCCGGCTCGGGCGCAACTTCCGCCACGGACGCCGGTTCCGGTTCTGGCACAACCACCGGTTCCGGCTCGACTTCGTTCTCATGTTCCGGCGCCAGACCCAGTTCCACCTCCGGCTGCGGCGCCGGTGGCGCCTCGGGTGCTGGCTCTTGCCGTACCGGCGGCTGCTCGGCCTCCGGCATCATCATGGTCGGCGAATCGAGCGCCGGCACGTCATAGCCGGGATCGAAGCCCGGATCGAACGGCGTTTCCTGCGCATGGGCACGCGCGTTGGCCTGGGCCTGCTCGGCATGGGCCAGCGCAGCGGCCACGCTCGGGCCGGCAGTCGTTGACACCGTCGTCGGCACCGGCGCAGGCGTCGGCGCGGCAGCCGAGGCGGCCGGTACCGGCACTTCAATCAGGTGTTCGCGCGCGTCGAAGACGGTATCGCACTGTCCGCAACGGACCAGGCCCTGGCGCAGGCGCAACTGGTCCGCCACAAGCCGGAACGCGGTGCGGCAGGCCGGACAACGCGTGACAAGCTTGGCGGCAGCCATGGTGTCGAATCAGGAAGGGTTGGCGGAGGAGCTGGCGGCGTCGGCGCGGGTGCCGTGCAGGCAGACCCAGCCTTCCTCGCTGCGCCAGACCGACATGGCCAGCCAGGGCGCATAGGCGGCGGCCACTTCGTCCGCCTGCCGTTCCAGCACGCCCGAGAGGATCAGCCGGCCGCCCGGGCGCACGCGCGCACTGAGCATGGCCGCCATCAGCTTGAGCGGATTGGAGAGGATATTGGCCACCACGAGGTTGTAGGTGGCGTCTGATACGGAATCCGGCAGCGCGAAAGTGGCCGCCACCTGGTTGCGTTCCGCGTTGTAGCGCGACGCCTCCACGGCATTCGGATCGATGTCGATGCCGAGCGTATCGCCCGCACCGAGTTTCTTGGCGACGATGGCCAGGATGCCCGAGCCGCAGCCGTAATCGAGCACGGTCTCGCCGGCCCGCACGTTCTGCTCGAGCCACTGCATGCACAGCCGCGTGGTCGGATGGCTGCCCGTGCCGAAGGCCAGGCCGGGGTCCAGCTCCAGCACCACGGCGTCCGGCTCCGGGGCGTCGTGCCACGACGGCACCACCCAGAGCCGTTCGCCGATGCGGATCGGCGCGAACTGCGACTGGGTCAGGCGCACCCAGTCCTGGTCTTCCACCGCGCGCAACGCGTAGTCCGGCACCGGATCGGCATTCAGCGCGTTGGCGGCCGCAGCCACCACGAGCGCCGGGTCGGTCTCGTCGTCGAACAGGGCCACCACGCGCGAGCGGTTCCAGGCCAGCCGCGTCGGCTCGAGCCCGGGCTCGCCGAACAGCGGCTGCTCATCGGGCGTGTCGGCATCGGCGTCTTCCACCGAGACCGACAGCGCGCCGAGGTCGAACAATGCGTCGGACCAGGCCTCGGCCTGCTCCTGCGCAATTTCGATCACACATTCCTGGAAAGCCACGTGATTCCTTGCTGCGACGATGCCGGCCGAGGCGGGGCCTCAGGCCTTCTCGCCCTTGGCCACGGCCTTCTGGGCCAGGCGGTGTTCAAGATAATGGATGCTGGTGCCGCCTTCGACGAAGTTGGCATCGAGCATCAGTTCGCGGTGCAGCGGCACATTGGTCAGGATGCCGTCCACCACCATCTCCGACAGCGCGATGCGCATGCGGGCGATGGCCTGGTCACGCGTGGCGCCGTACGTGATGATCTTGCCGATCATCGAATCGTAGTTAGGCGGCACGAAGTAGCCATCATACGCGTGCGAGTCCACCCGCACGCCGGGGCCGCCCGGCATGTGCCAGGCGGTGATGCGGCCCGGCGACGGCGTGAACTTGAACGGGTCCTCGGCGTTGATCCGGCACTCGAGGGCGTGGCCCTGGATCTGCACGTCCTTCTGGCGGAAGCGCAGCTTCTCGCCGTAGGCGATGCGGATCTGTTCCTGCACGATGTCGATGCCCGTGATCATCTCGGTGACCGGGTGCTCCACCTGCACGCGCGTGTTCATCTCGATGAAGTAGAACTCGTTGTTCTCGTACAGGAACTCGAACGTGCCGGCGCCCCGGTAGCCGATCTTCTTGCAGGCCTCGGCGCAGCGGTCGCCGATGCGCTCGATCAGGCGGCGCGGGATGTGCGGGGCCGGTGCTTCCTCGATCACCTTCTGGTGGCGGCGCTGCATCGAGCAGTCACGCTCGCCCAGCCAGATGGCTTGCCGGTGCTGGTCTGCCAGGATCTGGATTTCCACGTGGCGCGGATTCTCCAGGAACTTCTCCATGTAGACCTCGGGGTTGCCGAAGGCGCGGCCGGCTTCCTCGCGCGTCATGTTGACGGCGTTGATCAGCGCGGCCTCGGTGTGCACCACGCGCATGCCACGGCCACCACCGCCGCCAGCGGCCTTGATGATGACCGGATAGCCCACGCGGCGCGCGGTGGCCAGGATTTCCTTGGGGTCGTCGGGCAGGGCGCCTTCGGAGCCCGGCACGCACGGCACGCCGGACTTGATCATGGACTGCTTGGCGGACACCTTGTCGCCCATCAGGCGAATGCTGTCCGAGGTCGGGCCGATGAAGACGAAGCCGGACTTCTCCACGCGCTCGGCGAAGTCGGCGTTCTCCGACAGGAAGCCGTAGCCCGGGTGGATGGCCTGGGCGTCGGTGACCTCGGCGGCCGAGATGATGGCCGGCATGTTCAGGTACGACAGCGGGGACGGCGCCGGGCCGATACAGACGGCCTCGTCGGCCAGCTTGACGTACTTGGCTTCCTTGTCGGCTTCCGAGTACACCACCACGGTCTTGATACCCAGCTCGCGGCAGGCGCGCTGGATGCGAAGGGCGATTTCGCCCCGGTTCGCGATCAGAATTTTTTCAAACATGGTCTCTCTCTGCGAGAACGGGTGCCGGCCCGGCAAGTCGGGCCCCGGCGCGGGGCCGGTGTTGCAAAGCAGGGCGCCACGCGGCGGCCTGAAGCGTGCCAAGCATGGGGGAGCAGGGGCGATGCAGGCCCGCCCCGATCCCCGTGCCGGGGCCGATTGGGCGCGGGCGACGGGGGCGCGGCGGGCAGGCTCGCATCAGCCGATCACGAACAGCGGTTGGCCGTATTCGACGGCCTGGCCGTTCTCGACCAGGATTTCCTTGATCACGCCGGCCTTGTCGCACTCGATTTCGTTGAGCAGCTTCATGGCCTCGATGATGCAGACGGTCTGGCCTTCCTTGACGGTGTCGCCCACGTTCACGAACGGGGCGGCGCCCGGCGACGGTGCGCGGTAGAACGTGCCGACCATCGGCGAGGTGACGACGTGGCCCGACGGAACCTGGGCGGCTTCCGGTGCGGCGGCCGGCGCCATCGGGGCGACGGGGGCAGCGCCCGGCAGGGCCTGCATCTGGGGCATGGCCATCGGGGCGGCGATCACCTGGGGCGGCGCCTTGACGATGCGTACCTTGCCGTCACCTTCGGTGACTTCCAGTTCCGAGATGCCGGATTCGGCCACCAGGTCGATCAGCGTCTTCAGCTTGCGCAGGTCCATCTTCTTATCCTCCAGAATCGGGTTGTCCGGTCTCCTCCCGAGGGAAGGAAACGGCGGCGGTGAGTCATTGATTGGTCTGCCGCGCTGGCCGCGAGGCAGGGTCCGGGCATTCCTGATGCTGTGCCGACGCGCGGGCAGCCTTCAATCGCCCGGGGCCGCGGCCGTCTGCCCCAGCACGTATTCCAGCGCCAGCAGGTAACCCTGCCAGCCCAGGCCGCAGATCACGCCCACGGCCTGATCCGAGAAATACGAGTGATGACGGAACGGTTCGCGGCGATGCACGTTCGACAGATGTATCTCCACGAACGGGATCGCCACGGCGGCCAGGGCATCGCGCAGCGCCACGCTGGTGTGCGTATAGGCTGCCGGGTTGATGAGGATGAAGTCCACCCCCTCGCCGCGTGCTGCCTGGATACGATCCACCAGCGCCCCTTCATGGTTGGACTGGAACGTATCAAGATCCAGGCCAGCCGTGGCGGCGCGTTTTGCCAGCGCATCGTTGATGTCGGCGAGCGTCGTGTGCCCGTACGTCTGCGGTTCGCGCGTGCCCAGCATATTGAGGTTCGGTCCATGCAGGACCAGCACCTTCCGGTAGCGCGCGGCGCCGTTTTCGGCGGAAGTTGAAGACACGGTAGCTCGACCAGATCAACGAAATTGCGCGGAGATTACCGTAGCTTAGAGGGATTTGTCTAGCACGCGATACAAGGCCACGTGGCGTGGCCGGCGCATTTCAGAGTCTTCTCACGGAATTTGGTGTCCGCGCGCTCAGACTGGGGTGGTAGTCACCCCATTGAGCGGAGATCCCGGGCAGTTGGGCCGTGTTTCGGCCCAGAAGCCCGATTTCACGCGCCGGGCAGCACCTTGCGCAATTCCTCGGCGTGCACGCGGCCCATCTTGCGGTATTTCACCGAGCCGTCGGGGTTGATGACCACGGTATAGGGCAGGCCACCCTGCGCGTTGCCGAAACTGCGCGACAGCTCGGTGCCTGCGAACCCGGCCACGGCCAGTGGATAGGCCACCGGCACCTTCTTGAGGAACTGCTGGATATTGCTGGCCGAATCGATGCCGATGCCGACGAATTCGACGTTGCGCTGGGCATATTCGCCATGCAAGGCCGTCAACTCGGGCATTTCTTCCACGCACGGGCCGCACCAGGGCGCCCAGAAGTTCACCACCAGGGTCTTGCCGCGCAGCTTGGTCAGATCCAGTTCCACCCCGGCGGGGTCCGGCATCTTGGTCTGGAAGAAGGTCTCGACGGCCTGGTCGGCCACCGGCTTGGGAGATAACACGAAATGACCGACGATGGCGCCGCCAGCGGCGGCCACGATGGCAACGACGAGCCACAGGCCCAGGCGGGAGCGGCGAATGGGGGTGGAGCCGGGTGCGGAGGCGGTCATCTGGGGGCGCTATCTATATAGAGAGGGTTCGGAGGATCAGGGCGCGGGCGGTTCGGCCGGCTCGGGGGTGCTCAGGGCGCGCACGGCGGCCAGGTCGGCACGCGCGACGCGCCCGCTGGCATCCGCCCGCACGGCGCCGCGTTCGTCGATGGCATCGTACAGCGCAATATGAATGCCGACCGGCGCGCCAAGTTCCGCGCGGACCTCGCCGGCCAGCGCGCGGCATTCGCGCGCCGCCGGCCATTGGCCGCGCCACAGGAAGCTCAGCGTCTCCACGTCGCCCCGGCCGGCGAAGTGCCGGCCTTCGCTGGTGTCGAAGTCCACGCCGGCGTTGAGCAGGTGCAGCGCGACGTCCTTGGGACTGTCGCAGAAGCATTGCAGATAGACATCGGAATGCTCGGTGGCCGTGCCGTTGAGCACCGCGCCGACCAGATAAGGCCGGAAACTGGCCAGGTCTTCCATCGCCAGCACGGCCAGCCGGCGCAGCAGCGCAAGGATGCGCGGCTGGCTCTCGGCATGGAACAGTGCCTGGTACGCGCGGACTTCTTCCTCGATCATGTCGTTATCAGGCAGCCATTCGCCGGCAACGCGCATGTCGCCGAGCAGCTGCTTGGCGGCCTTGCGCTTGGCGGTGGCGTAGTCGGCGCCGTCCTCGGCGATCATGCGGGCCGCGGCCTGGGCGATTTCCTCGCGTACGCGGGTCGGGTCGGGGATGTTGCGTCTGGACATGCCGCGATGATACGCCGCTTGCCTGGTCGTGGTGCCGGGCTTGGTGCCGCGGCCGGGTGTCGCAGTCCGGGCGGAGGGCTCGGGTACAATCGACCGCTATCCCGCCCGGCGCCCCGGGCGCACGCCATTTCCCCCGACGCATCCCATGCATATTCACATCCTCGGCATCTGCGGTACTTTCATGGGCGGCCTTGCGGTCCTCGCCCGGCAGGCGGGTCACCGCGTGACCGGCTGCGACGCCAACGTCTACCCGCCCATGAGCACCCAGCTGGAAGCCCAGGGCATCGACCTGATCGAAGGCTTCGACCCGTCCCAGCTCTCGCTGGAGCCGGACCTGTTCGTGATCGGCAACGTGGTGTCGCGCGGCAATCCGCTGATGGAAGCCATCCTCGATCGCAATCTGCCGTACGTCTCCGGCCCGCAATGGCTGGGCGAGCACGTGCTCAACGGCAAATGGGTGCTGGCGGTGGCCGGTACGCATGGCAAGACGACCACCACGTCGATGCTGTCCTGGATCCTTGAGGACGCTGGCTACAACCCGGGCTTCCTGGTCGGCGGCGTGCCACAAAACTTCGGTATCTCCGCGCGACTGACACCATCGGACTTCTTCGTCATCGAAGCCGACGAATACGACACAGCCTTCTTCGACAAGCGCAGCAAGTTCGTCCACTATCGCCCGCGCACGGCCATCCTGAACAACCTCGAGTTCGATCACGCCGACATCTTCCCGGATCTTGCCGCCATCGAGACGCAATTCCATCACTTGGTGCGCACCGTGCCGGGTCAGGGCCGCATCCTCGTGAACGGCGTGGAGCCGGCGCTGGCGCGCGTGCTGGAGCGCGGCTGCTGGAGCGAGGTCGAGCAGTTCGGCGTGGGCGACTGGAAAGAGAGCGATGCGCAGGCGCCGGCCCCGGCGGGCAAGGATGCCTTCGATGTCTGGTTCGGCGATGCGGTGCAGGGCACGGTCGTCTGGGACCTGCAAGGCACCCACAACCGCATGAACGCGATTGCTGCCATCGCCGCCGCCCGCCATGTGGGCGTGACGCCGGCGCAGGCCATCGAGTCGCTGGGTCGCTTCGCCAACGTCAAGCGCCGCATGGAAGTGCGCGGCGTGGCCAACGGCATCACGGTCTATGACGACTTCGCGCACCATCCCACGGCCATCCAGACCACGCTCGACGGCCTGCGCCGCCGGGTGGGCAACGCCCGCATCCTGGCTGTGCTGGAGCCGCGCTCCAATACGATGAAGCTCGGCGTCATGGCCGCGCAACTGCCGGCCAGCCTGGAAGGCGCCGATCGGGTGTTCGGCTACGGTGCGCCGGCGGGCAAGGACGCGCTGGGCTGGAACCTCGGTGAGGCGCTGGCACCACTTGGCGACAAGGCCGCCGCCTATCAGGACCTCGGCGAGCTGGTCGCGGCCGTCACGGCAGCCGCCCGCCCCGGCGACCATGTGCTCGTGATGAGCAATGGTGGCTTCGGCGGCGTGCATCAGAAGCTGCTCGACGCGCTCGCAGCCTGATCAAGAATCGACAAGGGTCCGACGATGCTGCTGTATCTGCACGGCTTCCGCTCCTCGCCGCAATCGTTCAAGTCGCGGCTTGTGCAAGAGCGGATGCGCGCCTGGGGCGTGGAGAAATATTTCGCCTGCCCCACGCTCAATGTCTCGCCGGCCCAGGCCATCGCCCAGGCCGAGGCCGCCATTCGGGGCGCCCGCGCCGGCGGCGAGACGGACATCGCCATCATCGGTTCGTCGCTGGGCGGCTTCTATGCGCGCTGGCTGGCCGAGCGCCATGGCTGCCGTGCGGTGCTGCTCAATCCGGCGATCCATCCGTGGACCGACCTGGAGAAGTACCTGGGCGAGCAGCCGCTGTATCACGGCGGCGGGTCGGTCGTGGTGGAGCGTAGCCACCTTCAGGAATTGCTCGATTTGCGTGTCGAAAAGATCACAAAACCAGCGCGCTATTACCTGCTGGCGGCGACTGGCGACGAGGTGCTCGACTACCGCGAGATGGTCGAAGCCTGCCCGGGTGCCCACATCCGCATCATCGAAGGCAGCGACCACGGCATCAGCGAGTTCGAAGACTACGTGGACGACGTGCTCGCTTTCTGCGGCTACGGCCCCGGCGGCAAGCTGCCCGCCTCCCGCCCGGACCCGGCATGAGCGATTCGCTGTACCGGACGCCGCGCACCGGCGCGTGGCGGGCGCATTTGCCGTTCGATGCCGACATCCCCTTCAACCTGCGCCGCTGGGTGATTGGCGAGGGCTCGCTGACCGCCCGGCTGATGGCCGCCTCCGCGCAGTTCCGCGTCAAGCGGCTCGCCCAGTCGCTCCAACGGCCGTTTGCCGATGAATGGCGGACCATCGGCCTGATCCGGCCCGTGCCGGCCATCACGCGCGAAGTGCTGCTTATCTGCGACGATGTGCCGGCCATCTTCGCCCATACCATCGTCGATCCGCACCACGCGCCGCGCGACTGGCCGTTCCTGCGCGGCTTAGGTGAGCGCCCGCTCGGTGGGGCGCTGTTTATCGATCCGCGCGTGCGGCGCGAGCCGTTCCAGTTTGCGCGGCTGCGTCCGGAGCATCCGCTGCGGCAGGCCCTGGCCCGCGTGGTGCCGGCCATGCAGGATGTGCCGATGCTGCCCGCGCGGCGCTCGGTGTTCCGGCGCGGCGGCGGCACCATGCTGGTGACCGAGGTCTTCCTGCCAGACCTGCTGCGCCGGCCTGCGCCGGCGGCGGTGCGGTATCATCCGGAGTCCGACCGGCCACATCTGCCGGACCCATTGCCATATGGCGGCCCACGGCGCCCATCCATCACGGGCGGTCCGTCGACTCTGCCCGGGAACCCGCTCCCACGCTCACGCGGTGACGGCGCCCGGCATTTCTGAAAGTACCGATCCATGCAGTTGCTGTTTGAAGAAGGCGGCGAAATTCGCGCCGGCACCGTGCTCGCCCAGCAGGGCGAGGCCTACCAGGTGGAATTGCCAGCAGGCAAACGCACCAAGGTGAAGGCGCGCGACGTGCTGCTGCAGTTTGCCCAGCCGTCGGCAATCGAAATGGTGCGGCAGACCGGCGACCTGACCGCCGACATCGACCTCGACTTCCTCTGGGAATGCGCGCCGGCCGAGGAATTCGGCTTTGCCGAGCTGGCCGCCGAATACTACGGCGCCGATGCCGGCCCGGTGCAGCAGGCCGCGCTGGCCATGGCGCTGCATGGCAACCCGGTCTATTTCCGCCGCAAGGGCCGTGGCCGCTACCTGCGCGCCCCGGAAGACCAGCTGCAGGCCGCGCTGGCCGCCGTCGAACGCAAGAAGCAGCAGGCGCTGGTGCAGGCCGGCTATGAAGACCAGCTCAAGGCGCGGACGCTGCCGGACGCGTTCCGGGGCAAGGTGCTGCAACTGCTGTTCAAGCCGGACAAGAACAGCCTCGAATTCAAGGCGATGGACGCCGCCTGCACGGCGCTCGGCATGACGCCGATGCGGCTGATGGTGGCCGTGGGCGGCGTGTCCAGCCCGCGCGCGCTGCACGAGGCCAAGTTCCTCTCCGAATGCTTCCCGAAGGGCACCGGCTTCCCGGACGTGGACGTGCCGGAGCCGGGCGGCGACCTGCCGCTGGCCGACGTGCAGGCGTTCTCGATCGACGATGTGACGACGACCGAGATCGACGACGCGCTGTCCGTCACCGAACTCGACGGCGGCAAGCTGCGCGTGGGTATCCACATTGCTGCGCCGGCGCTGGGCATCAAGCGTGGCGATGCGCTCGACGCCATCGCGCGGCATCGTCTGTCCACGGTGTACTTCCCGGGCGACAAGATCACCATGCTGCCGGACCCCATCGTGGAGCGCTACACGCTCCAGGAAGGGCGCACCTGCCCGGCGCTGTCGCTCTATGTGACGGTGGACCCGAACACACCGGACGGCATCGCCATCACCGCCAGCGAAACCCGCGCCGAGCGGGTGCCGATTGCCGCCAACCTGCGCCACAACCTGCTCGAGGACGTGGTGACCGAGGCCGCGCTGGCCAACGGCACCGGCGACTACCCGTTCCGCTCCGCGCTGACGCACCTGTTCCACCTGGCCAACCACCTGCATGACGAGCGCCAGCGCGCGCGCCTCGCCAGCGGGCTGCGGCCGGAGTCGCACAACCGGGCTGACTACAACTTCTATATCGATCAACTCGAAGGCGGCGCCGAGCGCGTGCGCATCGAGCAGCGCCGCCGGGGCTCCCCGCTGGACAAGATCGTGGCCGAGCTGATGATCCTGGCCAACAGCACGTGGGGCAAGCTCCTGGCCGACCACGGCGTGCCGGGCATCTATCGCACCCAGAAGGCGTGGGGCATGCACCGTACGCGGATGCAGACCTACCCGGCGCCGCATGAGGGGTTGGGCGTGGCGCAGTACGCGTGGAGCACCTCGCCGCTGCGCCGTTACGTCGATCTGGTGAACCAGTGGCAGATCCTGGCGGTGGCGCAGCATGGCGTCACGGCCAAGCTGGTGGCGCCGTTCAAGCCCAAGGATGCCGACCTGCTGGCCGCTGTGGCGGACTTCGAAGGCACCTATGCGGCCTATGCCGAGCACCAGTCGACGATGGAACGCTACTGGTGCCTGCGCTGGCTGGCCCAGGAAGGCCGCGAGAAGCTGATGGCGACCGTGCTCAAGGAAGGCGCGGTGCGCTTTACCGAGATTCCGCTGGTCACGCGCGTGGCGGAACTGGCGCAGGCGGCCCGGGGCACCCAGGTGCTGCTCGAGATTGCCTCGACGGACGAGATTTCGCTGGAAGTGTCGTGCCGCGTGCTTGAGGTCTTCGCCGGGGAAGGCGAAGTCCCCGAGGAAGAGCTGGAGAGCGACGAGGAGGCGGCGGAAGTGTCGGCCGAGGCCGCTGCCGAGGCGGCGGCCGAAGATGCGGCGGAAGCGGCTGCCGAGGGTGGCTCGGAAGGGGCGCCGGAAGGCCAGGAAACCCCGGCCGGGGAGGGCGCCGAGCCCGCCTCGGACGACGAGGCGTCGGCGCCACGCGACACCGGGGCCAGCCCGACGGCCTGACCCCTTCGGAAAAGCAATCCGCTCCCTTACAATCGAAGTCTGATCCGGCCAACCCCGCCTGCGGTGGGGTGGCCGCCCTTCGTATTCACTGTCTGCATTTTCCGGACGCTCCCGCCCACCGCCATCGTGAACGCCGTTCTTGTTGCTCCCCGCCATCCCCTGCAGTGGTGGCATTCCAGCGGCACGCTGGCCAAGGCGCTGGCCGTGTCGGTGGCCATTCACGCGCTGATCCTGATGGTGCGGATTGCCGCGCCCGAAGTCTTCGAGATCAAGCGGTCCGATCCGCAGCTCGACGTGGTGCTGGTCAACTCCAAGTCCGCCGAACGCCCCCGCAACCCGACCGTGCTGGCCCAGGCCAACCTGGACGGCGGCGGCGACCACGACGCCCAGCGTGCCACCACGCCGCTGCCGGCGCAGACCGAGTCCATGGATGGCGACCTGATGCGGCTGACGCAGCGCCGCATCGAGCAACTGGAAGAAGACCAGCGCCGGCTGATGACGCAATCGCGCGAAGCCGCGCCGAGCGTGCGCAGCCAGCCCGTGAAGCCGGGCGAACAGCGGCAGCCGGCCCCCACGCGTGGCCAGGACGACCGCACCGCCGTGACCGAGATGGCACGGCTGGAGGCCGAGATCGGCCGGAACCTGGAGCAGTACGCCAAGCGGCCCAAGCGCATGCAGCTGACCGCGACCAGCGCGCAGGGCGTGGACTACGCCCAGTATTACGACCGCCTGCGCCGCAAGATCGAGACGCGCGGCACGAGCGACTTCCCCCAGCGCAATGGCAAGCCGCTGTACGGCCAGCTGATCCTGGTGATCAACGTCAACCGGCTCGGCAAGCTCGGCTATAACCGCGACGGCTACAACGTCGAGTCCATTGACGTGGCCAAGAGTTCGGGCGACCCCGCGCTGGACCGCCAGGCCGTGGCCATCGTGCGCGCCGCCGCGCCGTTCGGCGCCTTTACCCCGGAAATGCAACAGCGCCAGGACATCCTGGAAGTCATTTCCACGTTCAAGTTCACGCGGAGCGGGCTCGACGTCCGCCTGCAACCCCGTTGATGACCACAGACCTGACTTCCCAGCCGAACCCGCCCGTGCAGCAAGACCGCTACGTGGTGGTGGGCAACCCCGTTTCGCACAGCCGCTCGCCGGCCATCCACGCCGCCTTCGCGCGCCAGACCGGCGAAGCCGTGCAGTACGACCGCCTCGAAGCACCGCTCGGCGCCTTTGCCGACACGGTGCGCCGCTTCCTGGCCGAAGGTGGCCACGGCTTCAACGTGACCACCCCGTTCAAGCTGGAAGCGTACGACCTGGCCGACCGCCTGACCCCGCGCGCCGAAGCCGCGGGCGCGGTCAATACGATGTGGATCGAGGACGGCCTGATCCATGGCGACAACACCGACGGCGTGGGCCTGGTCCGCGACATCCAGGACAACCTGGATGTGCTGCTGGAAGACAAGCGCATCCTGCTGCTCGGCGCCGGTGGCGCGGCCATGGGAGCGATGCTGCCGCTGATCGAGTGCCGTCCGGCGCGGATCGTGGTGGCCAATCGCACCGCTTCCAAGGCGAGCGATATGCTCGAGGAATTCGTCGAAGCGGCCGACCAGTACAACGTGGAACTGTGGGGCGGTGGGCTGGACGCGCTGTCCGCCCTGAGCGAGGAAGAGCGCTGCGACGTGGTGATCAACGCCTCGTCGAGCAGCCTCCAGGGCGAAGTGCCGCCCGTGCCTGACTACCTGCTGGGCGAGGGCGTGCTGGCCTACGACATGATGTACGGCGCCCGTCCGACCGTGTTCCTGGCCTACGCCGCCCAATGGGGCGCGCGCACCAGCGACGGCCTGGGCATGCTCGTGGAGCAGGCCGCCGAGGCGTTCTACAACTGGCGCGGCGTGCGGCCCAACACTGTCCCCGTTCTCGCGGAATTGCGAGCCGGGCTCCAGGCCGAAGCCGCCCGCTGAGGCCACCCGGCTTGGCGCGCCAGCGGACTTCCTCCCGATCGCCGGCGCGTGCCGGCAGCGCGGCCAATCCGCTGCGCTGGCTCGGCTATCTCGCCGGCTGCCTGGTGGCGGGCGTGCTGGCGATGCAGCTCTACTTCTTCCTCCAGATTGCTGCGTGGCAGGTCGTGAACCCATCGTCCACGACCTTCATGCGCGCCGAGCGCTGGCGGCTCTGCGGCGCCAATGTCTGGAGTTGCGGGGTCGAGCGCGAGTGGGTGCGCTACGACGACATCTCGCGGCACCTGAAGCGCGCGGTCATCGCCAGCGAGGACGCGGATTTCGTCAATCATCCCGGCTACGACCTCGACGCGATGCTGACCGCCTGGGAGCGCAACAAGCAGCGCGGGCGCATCGTGCGCGGCGGGTCGACCATCACGCAGCAGCTCGCCAAGAACCTGTTCCTGGCGCCCGAGCAGCACTACCTGCGCAAGGGCCAGGAGCTGGCCATCACGTGGATGCTCGAGTTCTGGCTCGACAAGCAGCGGATCTTTGAGATTTACCTGAATTCGGTGGAGTGGGGCGAGGGCGTCTTCGGTGCCGAGGCCGCCGCCCAGCACTACTTCCACACCTCGGCCGCCAAGCTAGGCGTCGGGCAGGCCGCGCGGCTCGCGGCGGCGCTGCCGGCGCCGAAATGCTTCGACAAGAAGACATATTGCGCCAACGTGCACGTCAACTTCCGCGTCAAGGCGTCGATCATCGCGCGCCGCATGGGCGCGGCCACGCTGCCGGACTAGCGCTTCCGGCAACGGGCGCTGGCGCTGGCACTGACTTCAGCTCAGCCAGCCCTTGCGGCGGAAGTAGATCAGCGGAATCGCCGCCGACACGGCCATCAGCGCGATGGCCCACGGGTAGCCCGCGGCCCAGTCCAGTTCCGGCATCAGCTTGAAGTTCATCCCGTAGATGCTCGCGATCAACGTCGGCGGCATCAGCGCTACCGACACCACCGAGAACAGCTTGATGATCTTGTTCTGGTTGATGTTGATGAAACCGACCGTCGCATCCATCAAGAAGTTGATCTTGTCGAACAGGAACGCGGTGTGGTTTTCGATGGAGTCGATGTCGCGCAGGATCTGGCGGGCCTCGTCCTGCTGCTCGGCGGACAGCAGCTGGCTGCGCATCAGGAACGACACCGCGCGGCGCGTATCCATGACGTTGCGGCGAATGCGGCCGTTCAAGTCTTCCTCGCGGGCGATGGTTTCCAGCACGTCGGCGGCGGCGGCATCGGTCACGTTCTCGGCCAGCACCCGGCGGCTGGCTTCCTCCAGCCGCTCGTAGATCTCCTCGATGGAGTCGGCGGAGTACTCGGCGTCGGTGGCGTACAGGTCCATCAGCACGTCCTTGGCATTGCGCACCGAACCCGGCCGCATGCGCGCGCGCAGGCGCACCAGCCGGAACACCGGCAGATCCTCGTCGTGGATGGAGAACAGCACGTCGCGCGTGAGCACGAAGGCCACGCGCACGTTGCGCGACGCCTCGTCCTCGGCCAGCAGGAAATCGGTGCGGATGTGGATGTTCTCGTCCTCGCCCTCGAAATACCGGGCGGACGCTTCCAGGTCACCGAGGTCCTCGAGTTCCGGCAGGACGACGTTATAGGCTTCCTTGATCCATGCCAGCTCCTCGTCGTCGGGGCTGACGACGTCGATCCAGATGGGCTTGTGCTGCAGCAGCTCATTGCGCTCGTCGACCTGCTCCTGGGCAAGCCGGCCTTTCTGCAGGACGAACAGGTTGATCATCCCTGGGTTCCTTGTTACTGATGGCGCGGTTGTCGATGCATTGAAGACAGGCGCAGGCAAGGCAAGCCAGCCGGGTGACCATGGCGCGGCCACGGGCAAGCGTGATCGCGCTGCGGACGGCCGCAACAAAGCGGCGCGCGGGCAAGGCGATGGCGTTTGCCTGGGTTTGGCTGGCTGGCCGGGAGAGGGAAGATCCGAAGCGCGACACGGCAGTCAGGGCGACGGCCGCAGGGGGAAACGGAAAGACACTCACCCGCAGGTGTCTGC
The DNA here is from genome assembly GCF_056396345.1 of Cupriavidus sp. 05T42. Lineage (NCBI taxonomy): Bacteria > Pseudomonadati > Pseudomonadota > Betaproteobacteria > Burkholderiales > Burkholderiaceae > Cupriavidus > Cupriavidus sp. 05T42. Next base: position 87,732 of record NZ_JBFTLH010000010.1, on the reverse strand, counting down.
GGGCAAGGACGGCGATAAGCAAGGGCAGGGCCCCGCGGATCGTCGTTACGCAGCCCGCAGTGACATGGCATCCGACGATGTCGCGGTACGACCGCGGCAACTCGAACACCCGATGCTACTGCCCACGTACTTTCTCCGGGATTCTGATGGCCGCGAGTGTAATCCAACGCAGGGGGGCTTGTTAAGCGAAATCTCATCCCGCGCGCCACCCGTTGCGCGCCGCGAACGCCGCCCTACGTTTGGCTTACAGGCGGCGGCGCAGCAGCGGGGCCAGCATCACCGAAGACAGCGCCGCGAACATCAGCACGATGGCCGCGTAGTCCTGCCAGTGCGGCGTCTCGCCGAGCAGCCACATGCCCGAGAAGACCCCCACCACGGGGATGAACATGATCGACAGGCTGGACACCACCGGCGGCAGGCTGCGCGCCAGCGCGAACCAGACCAGGTGGCAGTAGGCGAAGACCACCACGGCGTTATAGGCGATGGCGCCCCATTCCACGGCCGTGGGCATGCGCCAGCCCGACTCCAGCAGCAGCGTGCCGAGGCCCAGGAAGGGCAGGGTGATGGCCAGCATCCAGAACGTGAGCGCGCCGATGGGAATATCCACCTGGGTCCGCTTCATCAACTGGGTGCCGAGGCCCCAGCCGGCCGCCGCCACCAGCATCAGCAAGGTGCCGGCCGGGCTGCCGGTGAGCGCGGCGATCTCGCCCGACAGCAGCAGCACCGTGCCGGCCAGCGCGCAGGCAATGCCGATCCAGGCGGACAGGGCGATGCGGTCCCGGAACAGCACCAGCCCCCAGACCACGGCCCAGATCGGCATGGTGTAGCCGAGGATGGCCGCGCGGCCCGAGGACAGCATCTTGACCGCGCAGATCGCGAACAGGTGCCAGATCACCATGTTCGGGATGGCTAGCTTGATCACCATCGGCCAGCTGGCGCGCGGTACGTGGAGGGATTCCCCGCGCAGCTTCAGCGCCAGTCCCAGCGCCACCAGCCCGCCGGCCATGCAGAGCAGCCGGAAGCCCATGGCCGGGAAATGGGCGACGCCCACCTTCATGATGGGCCAGTTGATGCCCCAGGCGAGCGTGAGGATGACGAGCAGGACGATGCCGCGGCGATCGAGGGTCATGGGAGGCGAGACGGGATTTGGCGACGTAGCGAGGTCGCTCTTATTAAGCGGGAGCGCAAAACCCGAAAACGATAGCACGCAACGGGTAAAATTGCGCCAACGCCATATATCGTGCGCCGGACCGCGCTGCCGGCGCCCCGCGACAACCGGCCGGCGCGCCGCCGCGTTATCCTTGGATAACGTCCGGCCCCCGGGCCTTACCCAACATCGAGCATCCCATGACTTTCACCGAGCAGCTGTCCGCCGCATGGCAGCGTAACGATTCCCTGCTGTGCGTCGGCCTCGATCCGGACCCGGCCAAGCTGCCGCTGTCCCTGACCAGCACGGGCGGCGCGATTTTCTCGTTCTGCCGGGAGATCGTCGACGCCACGGCCGACCTGGTCTGCGCCTTCAAGCCGCAGATCGCCTATTTCCATTCGCAGCGCGCCGAGGACCAGCTCGAGCAACTGATCGAGTACATCCACGATGCCCACCCGGGGATTCCGGTGATCCTGGATGCCAAGCGCGGCGACATCGGCTCCACGGCCGAGCACTATGCCGTGGAGGCGTTCGAGCGCTACCGCGCCGATGCGGTCACGGTCAGCCCGTACATGGGGTTCGATTCGATGTCGCCGTACCTGGCGCATCCGGGGCGGGGGGTGATCGTGCTGTGCCGGACCTCCAACCCGGGCGGCTCGGACGTGCAGTTCCTGCAGGTCGACGGCAAGCCGCTCTACCAGGTGGTGGCCGAGGCCGCGCGCGAGCGCTGGAATACTAACGGGCAGATGGGACTGGTGGTCGGCGCCACGTTCCCGAATGAAATCGCCAAGGTGCGCCAGATCGTGGGTGACATGCCGCTGCTGATTCCGGGCATCGGCGCGCAGGGCGGGGACATCGAGGCCACGGTGAAGGCCGGCCGCACCGCCGACGGCACCGGCATGATGATCAATTCCTCGCGCGCCATCCTGTACGCGAGCCGTGACAAGGATTTCGCCACGGCCGCCCGGAATGTGGCGTTGCAGACGCGCGAGACCATCAACCGCTATCGTCACGGTTAAGCGACGATCAGCGTGATAGCCGCCGGAGCGGGCAGCTTACTGCTCGTTTCGGATCAATTCGAAGAGGCCGCGCATGGCATGCTCCGCGGCCTGGCGGCGGATCTGGGCGCGATCGCCCTTGAACCGCTGCGTCTGCGTCAGCGTGGTAACGCGGTTGCTCCAGCCGAAACAGACCATGCCGACGGGCTTTTCCGGCGTGCCGCCGCCCGGGCCGGCCACGCCGGTAATCGCCAGCGACACCTGCGCGCGGCTGTTCAGCAGCGCGCCCTCGGCCATGGCATGGGCCACTTCCTCGCTGACCGCGCCATGATCGCGGATCAGCTTCGCCGGCACCCCCAGCATCGTGGACTTGGCTTCGTTCGAATACGTGACGAAGCCGCGCTCGAACCAGCCCGACGACCCGGCCACATCGGTGATCGCGGCGGCGACGAGGCCGCCGGTGCACGATTCCGCCGTGGCAAGCATCAGCGAATGTTCCGCAAGGACGGATCCGGCCTGGATGGCAAGCTGGTCAAGCAGGCGACTGACGGACATATCGACGAATCCTTATTTGACGATGCGATGCCCGCTCAGAACGAGCGCCAGAGCGCGAACACGAGCAGGGTGTAGAAGGCCGCGAAGATGTCGTCGAACATCACGCCAAACGCGCCGAGCAGGCCGGGGCCCTTGAGCGTGCGGTCGTAGTAGGCGATGGGTGCGGGTTTGGCGATGTCGAACAGGCGGAACCACAGGAACGCCGCGAACTGGCCCCAGAAGCCGGTGGGGGTGACGAACAGCAGCACCAGCCAGAACGCCACGATCTCGTCCCAGACCATGCTGCCATGGTCATACACGCCCATATCGCGCGCGGTACGCCGGCACGCCCAGATGCCGACGAGGAAACCGCCGGCGATGATCCAGAGCCACGTGGACGGCTCGATCCACATCGAGATCACAACGAACGACAGCCAGCCGTACAGCGTGCCGACCGTGCCCGGGCTGACCGGCGACAGCCCCGAGCCAAAGCCGAGTGCGATGGCGCGTGCGGGATGGCCGAGCATGAAGCGCGCGGTGGGGCGCGTGACGCGCGCGGTTTGTCCCGCTTCCAGCGTGACGGGGGGAACAGGGTCGCGCGGCGCGGCCCCGGGAGGATAGGCGGACATCAGGAGTTGGCTCGTCTGTCTTGCTTTTGTCATATGGCGCGCGGCGGTGGCTCCCGCCGAGCGCATGGCGGCATCATGACATGGCTCGTGCGCGAAGTGTCAGGAAGCGAAGTGGTCGAACGCGGTGCCGCTGAAGGCGTAGGGGTTGCCGTCACCATCCACCAGGCGCAGGCCCGGCTCCGGTGTGATGCTGCCGGCACGCGTTAGCGGCAGGCCGAGTTGCCGGGAGATGCCGGCGATGGCTTCGCGCGCGCCGACGGGCGCCGTGAAGCACAGTTCGTAGTCATCGCCGCCGGCCAGTACGCATTCGCGCTGGCGCGCCAGCGGCTGGGCGCCGAGCACTTCGGAGCGAGGCAGCGCATCCACGTCGATGATCGCGCCCAGCGCCGACCGGGTGAGGATATGGCCGAGGTCGCCGATCAGCCCGTCCGAGATATCGAGCGCGGCATGGGCGATGCCACGCAGCGCCATGCCCAGCGCCACGCGCGGGGTGGGGGTGTCCATGCGCGGCCGGATGATCGTGAAATCCGGCTCGGGCAGCAGCCATTCGCCGCGGCAGTCGCCCAGCGCGAGGCGGGCGTCGCCAAGGGTGCCGGAGATCCAGATATCGTCGCCGGGGCGCGCCGCGTCGCGGCGCAGCGCCTGACGGCCGGGCACATCGCCGAACACGGTAATCGACAGCGTAAGCGGTCCCTTGGTCGTATCGCCGCCGATCAGCTCGCAGCCGTGGGCATCGGCCAGCGCCAGCATGCCGGCGGCCAGTTCGGCCAGCCAGGCGGGGTCCGCCTCGGGCAAGGCGAGCGCGAGCGTGAAGGCGCGTGGTTCGGCGCCCATCGCGGCAAGATCGGAGAGGTTGACCGCCAATGCCTTGTGGCCGAGCGCACGCGGGGGCACATCGGGGAAGAAATGGCGGCCGCTGACCAGCATGTCGGTGCTAATGGCCAGTTGATGGCCCGGACGGCCCTCGATCAGCGCGCAATCGTCGCCTACGCCCAACGCGGCCTTGTGGACCGGGCGGGTGAAGAACTGGCGGATCAGGTCGAATTCGGAAAGCGGGGCGCTGGCGGGGTCCGGCATGGGGGATGGGCGTTTGGCGAAAAAAGCCGTGGGAGATTACCGGTGGTCAAGCCCTTCGGCATGCGGCATATTGTACCGAAACGCAAAGCTGCCCCGCGCAAAACGCTTATTGTGAAATAATATTTCACAATATAAAATGCGCAGTTCAAAAAGCAGAGACAGCGGGTACGTGGAGCCGGCCCGCTCGGTTTTCCGCGAATTTCAGTGCGGCTCCACCGATCGGAAGATGCGCAGATGACCAGTCCTCAGCAGTCCCCGTCCCAAGACGATCTGAAACAACAGCAGCGTGAGGCGCTGCGCAAGGCCGCGCTCGAGTATCACGAGTTTCCGACCCCGGGCAAGATCTCCGTCACCCCGACCAAGCCGCTCTCGAACCAGCGCGACCTGGCCCTGGCCTATTCGCCAGGTGTTGCCGCCGCTTGCGAGGAGATCGTTGCCGATCCGGCCAATTCCTTCCGCTACACCGCGCGTGGCAACCTCGTTGCCGTGATCACCAACGGCACGGCCGTGCTGGGCCTGGGCGACATCGGCGCTGCAGCCTCGAAGCCGGTCATGGAAGGCAAGGCCGGCCTGTTCAAGAAATTCGCCGGTATCGATGTGTTTGACATCGAGATCGACGAAAAAGACCCGCAGAAGCTGGTCGATATCATCGCCTCGCTCGAGCCGACCTTCGGCGGCATCAACCTTGAGGACATCAAGGCGCCGGAATGCTTCTACGTGGAGCGCACGCTGCGTGAGCGGATGAAGATTCCCGTCTTCCACGACGACCAGCACGGCACCGCCATCGTGGTGGGCGCGGCGGTCATCAACGGCCTGAAGGTGGTGGGCAAGGACATCTCCGAGGTCAAGCTGGTCGCCTCGGGCGCCGGCGCGGCCGCGCTGGCCTGCCTGGACCTGCTGGTGGACCTGGGCCTGCCCATCGAAAACATCTGGGTGACCGATCTGGTCGGCGTGGTCTACGAAGGCCGTACCGAGCTGATGGACCCGGAAAAGGCGCGTTTCTCGCAGAAGACCGACAAGCGCAAGCTGGCCGAAGTCATCGATGGCGCCGACATCTTCCTGGGCCTGTCCGCTGCCGGCGTGCTGAAGCAGGACATGGTCCAGCGCATGGCCGACAAGCCGCTGGTGCTGGCACTCGCCAATCCGAATCCGGAAATCATGCCGGAGCTGGTCAAGGAAGTGCGTCCGGACGCCGTGATCGCCACGGGCCGTACCGACTACCCGAACCAGGTCAACAACGTCCTCTGCTTCCCGTTCATCTTCCGCGGCGCGCTCGATTGCGGCGCCACGACGATCACGCGTGAAATGGAAGTGGCCGCCGCGCACGCCGTGGCCGAACTGGCGCGCCAGGAACAGAGCGACATCGTGGCGACGGCCTACGGCATCCAGGACCTGTCCTTCGGTCCGGAATACCTGATCCCGAAGCCGTTCGATCCGCGCCTGATCGTCAAGATCGCCCCGGCCGTGGCCGAGGCCGCCGCCAAGTCCGGCGTGGCCGCGCGTCCGATCGAGGACATGGACGCCTACCGCCTCCAGCTCCAGCAGTTCGTGTACCACTCGGGCACGCTGATGAAGCCGATCTACGCGGCAGCGCGCAAGGTCGAGATGGAGAAGAAGCGCATCGTCTTCGCCGAGGGCGAGGAAGAGCGCGTGCTGCGCGCAGTGCAGGTCATCGTCGACGAAAAGCTGGCCAACCCGATCCTGATCGGTCGTCCGGCCGTGCTGACGCACCGCATCGAGCGCTTCGGCCTGCGTCTGCGCATGGGCGTGGACTTCACCGTGGTCAACCCCGAGCACGACGAGCGTTTCCGGGATTATTCGGAAAGCTACTACAAGATGATGGCGCGCGAGGGCATCACCCAGCAGTACGCCAAGCTGGAGATGCGCCGCCGTACGACGCTGATCGGCGCCATGCTGGTCAAGAAGGGCGAGGCCGATGGCATGATCTGCGGCACGGTCAGCACCACGGCCGCGCACCTGCGCTACATCGACCAGGTGCTGGGCGGCACGAACAAGGTCTACGCGGCCATGAACGGGCTGGTCCTGCCGGGCCGCCAGATCTTCCTGGTGGACACCCACGTCAATATCGACCCGACCGCCGAGGAACTGGCCGAGATCACGATGATGGCGGCGGAAGAACTCAAGCGCTTCGGCATCGAGCCGAAGGTGGGCCTGCTGTCGCATTCGAACTTCGGTACGTCCGAGGCGCCTTCGGCACGCAAGATGCGCGATACGCTCGCCATCCTGCGCGAACGCGCACCGGAACTCGAGGTGGATGGCGAGATGCACGGCGACAGCGCGCTCGACCAGAAGCTGCGTGATTCGCTGGTGCCGGACGGCGCGCTGGTGGGCGAGGCCAACCTGCTGGTGTGCCCGAATATCGACGCAGCCAACATCTCGTACAACCTGCTCAAGGTGGCGGCGGGCAATAACGTGGCCATCGGCCCGATCCTGCTCGGCGTGAAGGAGCCGGTGCACATCCTGACGCCGTCGGCCACGGTGCGGCGTATCGTCAACATGACCTCGCTGGTCGTGGTGGATGCGGCGGCCAAGCGCTGAAGTCGGGTATTTGCCACGCGGTATCAGGAAAGCCGGGTTCGCCCGGCTTTTTTCATGCAGCCGTTCGGGGCATCGTATGCAAGGTTAGTATGCGCCCACATCCAAATAACATATTGAAACAATTGAAGATTTCCGGCGCGGCGGCGCGCAGGGATTGATTATTGGTGGACATGCGCGTAACCTTACGCCTTTGAATGCAGGCGCTCGTCCCGGGCGCGCCGGTGCCCGCGAGCAGGTTTCGCGCGCCGGAATGACCGTCCAACCAATATTTCGATAACGTGGGATCCAGGATTTCCCCGAACCAGACGCAGCGGCAGTCACTTTGGCAGTCCCTGAGCCTGGCACGACGCCTGGGCCATGTGTTGGCGGGCGCGGCGCTGTCGGTGGCCATCGCCACCGGTGCGCAGGTTGCGGTGGCTCGGCAGGCGACGCAGGATCTGGGCGCCAGCATCGACGGCAGGGCGGGAACCATCGCCACGCAGCAGTTGCCCAACGATGCGCGCCAGACACTGGAGCGCATCGAGTCCGGCGGGCCGTTTCCGTTCGACAAGGATGGTTCGCGGTTCGGTAATTACGAACGCATCCTGCCGCAGCAGCCGCGCGGGTATTACCGCGAATACACCGTCAAGAACAGCAACACCAAAAGCCGGAATCGGGGAGCCAGGCGGATCGTTTGTGGTGGGGATCAGCGCGCCGCCAACGACTGCTATTACACGGAAGACCACTACAACAGTTTCAAACGGATAACCAAATGATGACTGACATTTTCGGATTGGGCGACGCCCTTGCCGCCCGCGAGGAGCGCGGCGCCGGAGATGGCTGGCAACGGGCCCACCATCAGGCCCAGAACCTTTATGACAACGTGCTCATGATGCCCCGACAGGAGCTCACGCACAGACTTCCGCCCGCATGCGCGCCCGCCATGGTGACCTGGGCCGACGACGGCACCAGCGAGGGAGCCATGAACCTGTTCAAGACGGTGCGTCCGAACATCGTCCAGTCGATTCGCGCGTTCCGCGTGCCTGAGCTGGCCCACGCGGCCGCCGCGCTGAACCAGCATTTCCTGTACGCCAATTGCGCCCATTGCGCGAGCAAGGCGGAGATCCTTGAGACGATTGCCACGGAATTCACCTTCCCGAAGCATTTCGGCAAGAATTTCGATGCGCTGTCTGATTGCCTGACGGACATGATCCACAAGGCCGGCCCGCAGCCGGGCTTCGTGATCGTGCTGGAAGGACTGCCGATTGCGCAGAAATTCGACAAGGAAGGGCGTGAGGTGCTGCTCGACGTCTTCCGCGACGCGGCCGAGTTCTGGGCCGAGCGCAAGGTCCAGTTCCGGGTGTTCTACTCATTCGCCTGAAGCCGCCTGCTGAATAAGAAATGCCCGCTGTTGCAGCGGGCATTTTCTTTTTGCAGGTTCGGACGGGCAGGTCAGGCCGATGGCGGCAACTGGCCGTTCGGCGTGAGCCGGTCGATCAGCTCGGGCAGGCCCTCGCTGAGGCTGGCCGCCACGTCGTCCTGCGACATGCCCGTGGTTTCCGCCAGCGATTGCAGCGCGCCGCTGCCGCCGAGTGCGCCGCTCAGGTCCGCCGGGCTGACCGGCTCGTTGGCGCCGCCGCCAATCCACGAATCCACCTGCTGGCCGAGACCGGCCTGCGAGAGCATGTCGCGGAGCGCGCCGATGCCGCCCGTGGCCGCACCCATTGCCTGCGCGCTGCCGGTGGCCTCGCCCTGGCCGCCCAGCAGGCCGCCGAGCAGCGAGCCGAGGTCCATGCCGCCGGGCGCCGGCGCGCTGCCACCGCCCAGCATGCCGCCGAGCATCCCGCCCAATCCTCCAAGTCCACCCAGTCCGCCAAGCCCGCCCGCCGCGCCCGGATCGCTCGCGTCGGCCGGCGCCACGCTGCCATCGGCGCCCTGTGTCTTGTTGCGCATCGCCATCATGGCCAGCAGGCCGAGCGCGATCATCAGCTTCGGATTCATGCCGCCCCCGCCGGGCTGGCCATCTTCGCGTTGCCCGCCCAGTTGGCCGAGCACGCCGCCCAGCACGCTATCGAGTAGTCCCATCATCGACTCCTTTGGAGTTTGGAAGGTCAGAATCCGCCAAGTACGGCGTTCAGGGCCGCCAGGCAGGTCAGCCCGGCGGTTTCGGTACGAAGGATGCGCGGCCCCAGCGACACGCCCGTGAATCCGGCGCGGATCGCCGCCGCCTCTTCCTCGGGAGATAGCCCGCCTTCGGGGCCGATCACCAGCGTTACGCCCTGTTCGCGCCAGGCATCGCGGTGCGCGGCGGCCAACTCGGGCAGCGACGCCGACGCGCGTGGCGAAAGCAGCAGCCGCGGCGCACCTCCAGCCGGTTGGGCCGATGCCGCCAGCCACGCTTCCAAGGTAGCCAGCGGCGCCACGTCCGGCAAGCGGTTCCGTCCGCATTGCTCGCACGCGGCCTGCACAAGGGCCTGCCAGTGCGCCTGGCGGCGCGCGGCGCGGTCGCCCGACAGCCGCACGACCGAGCGCGCAGCCTGCAGGGGCTGGATCTCGGTGACGCCGAGTTCGACGGCTTTCTCGATCAGCCAGTCCATCTTGTCGCCGCCGGCCAGCCCCTGCGCCAGCGTCACGCGGTAGGGCAGTTCGGCCTCGGCCGGGTCGTGGCCGGCCACCTGCGCGGTGGCGTGCCGCTTGCCGATGTCCGCCAGCGTGGCCGCGTGGCTGCCGCCGCGGCCGTCGAACAGCGTGATGGCGTCGCCCGGGGCGAGGCGCAGCACCTGGATGTGACGCACCACGGCGTCGGGCAAGTCGAGCACGGCATCGGCAGTCAGTGCCGAGTCAATGAAAAAGCGAGGGGGCATCAGTCAGTCAGGAGTTGGCGGGCGCCTTGGCCGGGTCGAGGCGGGTGGCGAAGCCCCAGCGGTAGCCATCCGGGTCTTCGACCATGCAGTAGCGGTCGCCCCAGAACTGGTCGGCGGGCGGCATCACGCTGATGGCGCCGGCGGCGAGGGCCTGGGCGTAGATGGCGTCCACGTCGCCACAGTAGACATAGAAGGTCTGCGGGGCCTCCACGCCGAGCGAGCGCGGCGTGCGGGCGGTGCTGCCCCAGGCGCCTTCAGGCGCGAACATGACCACGAGTTCGCCCTGGTAGTGCATCTCGGCGTGGGTCGGCACGCCGTTTTCGTCGAGCACATGGCCGGCGGTGAAGCCGAACGCGCGGCTGTAGAAGTCGAGCGCGGCGCGACCACTGGCCACCGTGAGGTACGGGGTCAGCCAGGGCGTGTTGGACGGTCTGGGCATGATGGTCTCCGGATGGGCAGGCGTTTCCGGTGCATGTTACTTGGAGCCGCCGGCGCTGTCGAAGATCGCCTGCAGATGGCGCGGGTGCGTGAACAGCGTCGGATGGAGATCGGCGTGGTAGCAGCGCAGCGCGGACGCAAGCTGCCACTGGCGCAGGCGCGCGGCGATCTGGCTCGCGGGGCAGGCGGCGATGTCGAGTGCGTCGCTGGTCAGCGCGATCCCCCACAGCGCGCCGTAGGCCGGGATGAACGTGGCGAGCGGCGCCACATGGGCGAATAGTTCGCGCAGGCGCGCCAGCAGCAGCCGGGCTGTGTCGGGCCGGTGCAGCGGCGGGCCGAGGTGGATCGACATCGTCCCGCCCGGCGCCAGGCAGCGGCGCGCGGCCTGCAGGCCGTGGAGGGAGAAGAGGGCGGTGGCCGGGCTGCCATCGTCGGCTTCGGTCAGATCGAAGACGATCAGGTCGAAGCGCCGGCCGGCGCGGCCGAAGGCTTCCATCAGCCCGAGCGCGTCGCCGATGGCGATGTGCAGGCGCGGATCGTCGGGCTTGCTGGGCGCACTCAGGGCGCCCTGATGGATGCCCGGCAGCCATTCGCGCGCCAGGCGGACCACCTCGGCGTCCAGTTCGGCCACCACCACCTCGCGGATCGTGGGAATGCGCAGCAGTTCGAAGGCCGAGCCGCCGTCACCGCCGCCCACCACCAGCGCACTGCGCGGGCTGCCGTGCGCCGCGGCCATGGGATGGACCATCAATTCATGCTGGATCCAGGCGTCCGCTTCGGTGCTCATCACGCGGCCATCGAGCCGGAAGATGCGGCCAAATTGGGCGCTGTCGCCAATTTCGATCTGTTGATGGGCGGAACGTGACGCCGCAACCACATGGATATCGCCCAATGTGGCGCCTACGCCGGGTGCCAGCCATTCGGTCCAGCTTTGACGACCCCTTCGAGCCGTGCCCGGGCGTCCGGAAATACCCTCTGCTTCTGCTAAAATTGCGGTTTTCCCGCGCTCAGGTTCTCGCCGCATGTCTGCCCTCGCCCATCCCGCCACCAGCCCTTTCGCCTCGCAGCCCGCCAAATTGATGGCGGACGCCATCCGCGTGCTTGCCATGGACGCCGTCCAGCAAGCCAATTCCGGTCACCCCGGTGCACCGATGGGCATGGCGGATATCGCCGTGGCGCTCTGGGGCCGGCACCTGAAGCATAACCCCACGAACCCGCACTGGCCCGACCGCGACCGCTTCGTGCTGTCCAACGGCCACGGCTCGATGCTGGTCTACGCGCTGCTGCACCTGACCGGCTACGACCTGCCGATCGAGGAACTGCGCAACTTCCGACAACTGCACAGCAAGACCGCCGGCCACCCCGAGTACGGCATCACGCCGGGCGTGGAAACCACCACCGGCCCGCTGGGCCAGGGCATCACCAACGCGGTGGGCATGGCGCTGGCCGAGCGCCTGCTGGGCGAGGAATTCAACCGCCCCGGCTACGACATCGTCAACCATCACACCTATGTGTTCCTGGGCGATGGCTGCCTGATGGAAGGCATCAGCCACGAAGCCTGCTCGCTGGCCGGCACGCTCAAGCTGAACAAGCTGATTGCGATGTGGGATGACAACGGCATCTCGATCGACGGCGACGTGGTGCACTGGTTCGCCGACGACACCCCGAAGCGCTTCGAAGCCTACGGCTGGAACGTGATTCGTGGCGTGGACGGCCATGACGTGGTGGCCGTGGACAACGCCATCGCGCAGGCCAAGGCCAGCGACAAGCCGACCCTGATCTGCTGCCGTACGATCATCGGCAAGGGTGCCCCGAACAAGCAAGGCGGCCACGACGTGCACGGCGCCCCGCTGGGCGGCGCCGAAGTGCTGGCCACGCGCGAGGCGCTGGGCTGGACGCACGCCCCGTTCGAACTCCCGCAGGACGCCTACACCGCCTGGGACGCCAAGACCAACGGCAACGCGCTGGAGCGCGCCTGGAACGCGCTGTTCGAGTCGTACGCCGAAGTGCATCCGTATGAAGCCGGCGAATTCACGCGCCGCATGCGCGGCGAGCTGCCGGGCGCGTTCGACGCCGCCGTGGACGCCTTCATCGCCAAGTGCGAGGAAAAGGCCGAAACGATCGCCACGCGCAAGGCCAGCCAGAACACCATCGAGGCCTTCGGCCCGGTGCTGCCCGAATTCCTGGGCGGCTCGGCCGACCTGACCGGCTCGAACCTGACCAACTGGTCGGGCAGCCAGGCCGTGCGCGTGGACGCCTGGGGCAACCACATCAACTACGGTGTGCGCGAGTTCGGCATGAGCGCCATCATGAACGGCATCACGCTGCATGGCGGCTACATCCCCTACGGCGCCACGTTCCTGACTTTCTCGGACTACAGCCGCAACGCGCTGCGCATGGCCGCGCTGATGCGGATCCGCTCGCTGTTCGTGTTCACGCACGATTCCATCGGCCTGGGCGAAGACGGCCCGACCCACCAGTCGATCGAGCACGTGGCCAGCCTGCGCCTGATTCCGAACATGGATGTCTGGCGTACCGCCGACACCACCGAGACCGCCGTGGCCTGGGCCGAGGCGATCCGCCGCGAGAACGGCCCGAGCTGCCTGATCTTCAGCCGCCAGAACCTGCCGTTCCAGCGCCGCGATGACGTCACGCGCGCCAATATCGCACGCGGCGGCTATGTGCTGCGCGATGGCACCAACCCGCGCACCAAGCGTCCGGACGCGGTGATCCTGGCCACGGGCTCCGAAGTGGGCCTGGCCGTGGGCGCCGCCGAGCAGCTGGCTGCCGATGGCGTGCACGTGCGCGTGGTATCGGTGCCGGCGACGACCGTGTTCGACAAGCAGGACGCCGCCTACAAGGTCAGCGTGCTGCCGGCTGGCGTGCCGCGCGTGGCAGTGGAGGCCGGCGTCAGCGACTTCTGGTGGAAGTACCAGGTCCAGGCGGTGGTCGGCATCGACACCTTCGGCGAATCCGCCCCGGCCGGCGTGCTGTTCAAGCACTTCGGCTTCACGGTGGAAAACGTCGCCGATACCGTGCGCGCCACGCTCGCCCAGTAATTCCCGCCCGCGCGGCAGCCGGTGCGACGCGCCGGTTGCGGCGCCGGCCCCGCTTTCATCGATCGCACTCTAGGAGATAGACATGACCATCAAGATCGGCATCAACGGCTTCGGCCGCATCGGGCGCATGGTGTTCCGTGCCGCCGTGGCCAACTTCAAGGACGTTGAAGTGGTCGCCATCAACGACCTGCTCGAGCCCGATTACCTGGCCTATATGCTCAAGTACGACTCGGTGCACGGCCGCTTTGACGGCGAAGTGGCCGTGGACGGCAACACGCTGGTCGTGAACGGCAAGAAAATTCGCCTGACCGCCGTGAAGGACCCGGCCGAGCTGAAGTGGGGCGAGGTGGGCGCGGACGTGGTCATCGAATCGACCGGCATCTTCCTGACCAAGGAAGGCGCACAGAAGCACATCGACGCGGGCGCGAAGAAGGTGATCATGTCGGCGCCGTCGAAGGACGACACTCCGATGTTCGTGTACGGCGTGAACCACGCCTCGTACAAGGGCGAGGCGATCATCTCGAACGCCAGCTGCACGACGAACTGCCTGGCCCCGGTGGCCAAGGTGCTGAACGACAAGTGGGGCATCAAGCGCGGCCTGATGACCACGGTGCACGCCGCCACGGCAACGCAGAAGACCGTCGACGGCCCGTCGAACAAGGACTGGCGCGGTGGCCGCGGCATCCTGGAAAACATCATCCCTTCGTCGACTGGCGCTGCCAAGGCCGTGGGCGTGGTGATTCCGCAGCTGAACAAGAAGCTGACCGGCATGTCGTTCCGCGTGCCGACCTCGGATGTGTCCGTGGTCGACCTGACCGTCGAACTCGAAAAGTCGGCAACTTACGATGAAATCTGCGCCGAAATGAAGGCACAGAGCCAGGGCGCGCTGAAGGGCGTGCTGGGCTACACCGAAGACAAGGTCGTGGCGACGGATTTCCGTGGCGACGCGCGCACCTCGATCTTCGACGCCGAAGCCGGCATCGCGCTGGATGGCACCTTCATCAAGGTCGTGAGCTGGTACGACAACGAGTGGGGCTATTCGAACAAGTGCCTGGAAATGGCACGCGTGGTGGCCAAGTAATCGTCGCAGGCTGGACGAAGTACGATAAAAAACGCGCCTTCGGGCGCGTTTTTTTTATGGCTGCGAGGCGAGTGGCGGTAGCGGCTGGGCGTCGACGCCGTCGCCATCGACAATGAAATGGCCGCCGGCCACATGGTGGATGGTGCGCAGTGCATCGTGGCCGGCAAAGTGCCAGCGGCCCTCGCTGAACACGCGGCCGTCGGCATGCGCGGCCACCACTTCGCCGAGGAACAGGTCATAGCCGGCCTGGATGGCAGGTTCCGGCAGCAGCCGGCATTCGAGCCACGCGGCACAGCCCTCGAGCAACGGCGCACCGACGACATCGCCCTGGAAAGTCTGCAGTCCGTAGGCGGCGAACTTGTCGATCCCTTGCTGCTCGGAGATGGCCAGGCCAGAACTGGAGCCGAGGGCTTGCGTGACATCCACCTGGCTCACCGTCGGCACGTGCAGCGCGAATTCACCGCTGGCCTCGAGCAGTTGGCGCGTCCACGTGGCTTTGTCGAGCACCACGGCCACCTTCGGCGGTGCGAAGTCCAGCGGCATGGCCCAGGCCGCCGCCATGATGTTGCGCTGGCCGCCATGCGCGGCGCTGACCAGCACGGTCGGGCCATGGTTGAGCAGCCGGTAGGCTTTGGCGAGTTCGACGGGAAGGCGGTGGGACGTCATGGCGCGAAATCGGACGATTCTGAGTGAAAGATGCGGGCTTCCGCTCACTATACGCCGTCGGCGCAAAGGCTACCGGGGCGTCTTTTGACATTATCTGTCGCTATCCAGTCAAATCCCGCCCAATCCGAGCCCTCGTAGTGCGAGAAATGATGAATTTGCTTTTCCCGGTAGTTTTTTTCTCTTACACTCGGAAGAATCTGTTGAACTCTGATGTGCAGCCAGTGAAAGTGGTGGGGCCATCTAAGCGTGGGCATAACAACCGGGCCTGATCATGGTGAATGTGGATACCAAGCTGCTGGTGATTTTCACCGAGCTGCTGAGCAAGCGAAACGCCACATATGTGGCGGAAAAGATGCATATGACCGCACCTGCGGTCTCGCATTCGCTTGGCCGCCTGCGCGAGATCTTCGACGATCCTCTTTTTATCCGCGTGCCTCACGGCCTGACGCCGACGCCGCGCGCGCTGGAACTGGGCCCCAAGATCCGCGACATGCTGGATCTCTGGTCGTCCATCAATGAAGGTGAAGTCGACGACTTCGACCCGGCTATCGCGACCGGCACCTTGAATATCGGCTTTGCCGCCGAACTGGGCGACACGGTCTTCAATCGTTTCATTCTCCGTATCAAGCAGATGGCGCCGGAACTGCACATCCGGCTAGTCGAATCCCATTCGTGGGAATCGGACGTCGCTTCGATGCGCGCCAATGAGCTGGACCTCGCATTTTCGCCATTCCCGACCCGGCATCCGGAGATCGTCGAGGAGATGGTGACGTCGTTGAACCTCTGGGTTTGCGCCCGCAAGGACCACCCGCTGCTCAAGACCGATTTGACGCTTGAGCAATACCTCGATTGCAGCCATATCTTCATGGCGCACTCGGGCGGCGCCGGCCGTCCGGCTCCGTCGCTGATTCCGCTCGATTACGCCCTGCAGCAACGAGGCCTCAAGCGGAATGCGACGCTGACGGTACATTCGTGGCGTGCTCAGGCCGAACTGGCTGCCCAGACCGACATGATCTTCACGGTCAACGCGCTGACCAAGGACATGGCCTGCGAGACCTACGGCCTCAAGGCTTTCCCGCTACCAGCTGAACTCAACACGCTGCTGGGCCTGAACATGTTCTGGCACCGCAGCCGCAACACGCACCCCATGCTGGTATGGGCGCGTGGCCTGTTCCGGCAAGTGGTAGCCGAGTTCGTCGGCGTCCAGGCCGTCACCCCGCGCGGCCTGCGCGTGGTGGAAGAACAGGATCAGGATATTCCGCAGCCGTAATCGGACTCTGCAGCAAGCAGTTAAACGACTCGGGCGCCTTGTGCGCCCGAGTCGTTTTTATTTGTGCCATCGCAAAGTGCCAGCAGTTTCGGACATGTCTCATATCCGGCCAGGTGATGCCCTGCTAGCGTCGCCATTCGCAACCAACCCAGGGAGCAATGAATGGCGCAGGACATTTTCTTGAACCTCAGCGGCATCGCGGGCGAGTCCATCGACGCGACGCATACCGGTGATATCGAAGTGCTCGAGTGGGCGTGGTCCGTCAGGCAACCCGCAAACATGCACGCAGGCAGCGGGGGCGGCGCCGGCAAGTGCGCCGTCGAGGATCTGACGTTTGACCACTATACGGATCGGGCCTCGCCCAATCTTGTCCAGTACTGCCTCACCGGCAAGCATATTGCCCGCGCCATCCTCGTCATGAGAAAGGCGGGCGGATCACCACTCGAATATCTGAAGATGACGATGGAGGACGTGCTGGTCACGCAGGTGGCTCCCGTCTACTACAACACCATGCGCGTGCCGAGGGAGCGCGTGGCGCTGTCGTTTTCGCGATTCCGGCAGGAGTACGTCGTGCAGAACGCGAGCGGCGGCAGTGCGGGGACGGTAGGGGTGGGGTATGACGTCAAGGCCAATGCGGTGATTTGAGGAGAGGTCATGTTGCTTATATCGAAGAGCGGCATCGTTGACGCCGAGCGGGTCAAGGTGAAGATCTTTCCAGGATTGGAGAGAACCCCCATGCTCAAGGTCAACGGGATAGTGGTCCACCAAACGAACTCTTCCACATCGGGCAGTACGTTCGCGCATTATCAGAAGGCGGGAGCGCATGGCGCGCATTTTCTGATCGACAAGGATGGGACGATATACCAGACCGCATCCGTGTATAAGCGTACCAACCATGTTGGCTGGCTTAAATCACGCTGCCTGGAAACCAGCCAGTGTGCGCCTGCCGAATTTCGGGGTGCGCAGAGAATCAAGGGGATCAAGAAGCTCTCCGCGTATGAGCACAAGAAAGAGTCTCCAGCGCGATATCCGGGCAACAATGACTCAATCGGAATTGAAATCGTTGGCCGGGAAATCGGTAAAGTCGAGGGATATGAGGCCGTCAACGAAGCGCAAAATAGATCGTTGCGTTGGCTAGTCAGGGAGCTCGCCGAAACGTTGGGAGTGTCGATGCGCGAAGTGCACAAGCACCCCGACATATCCTACAAAAAGCCGTCGGAAGCGAGGTCGGCGAAATGGCAGGACTGAGAAACGCCGCACTAGCGCTATGTCTCTTGAGTGGGCTAGCAACTCATTCTTACGCTAGAGATGTTAAGAAGGTCGTTGTGGAGAGCGTCGGCCTGAGCGATATAGAGGGGGTTGCCGAGGAGGCCTGCAAAGCGTTTAAGCCAACCGCTTCTCAGATCCGGGCGTATTTCTCAAGAGCTTATCCAGTTGACGGATTCTGGTCGACTAATAAATTCTATTCTCCGTGCCATGCGAAAGGCTCTGTGGAATTTTCCGACGGAAATGCGGGGCGGTGGATCCTGACGTCCAGTGGTATCACCGAGTTGACGTGGAACCTAAACGGGCGGGTCGTGCTTTATCACGAAAAAAATGGATGGAGCGACCCATTTCGAGGCATGTACGACGGGCCAGACGAATAACGCGGCCGAGGGGAGGCGAGGGGTCGACGGCTCGATCTGTCATCCCAAATAAAAAAACCGGCGCCGAGGCGCCGGTTTTTGTTGCCTGCTCGCTGGGCCGTGGCCCGCGGCGGCTTATCGTTTGGGTCTGTGGGGACAGTCGTTCTTGGTGCAGTTGCCGTACAGCGACAATGCGTGTTCCTGCAGTGCAAAGCCGCGCTCGCGCGCAATGCTTTGCTGGCGTTGCTCGATGTCGGAGTCGAAGAATTCCTCGACCCGGCCGCAATCGAGGCACACCAGGTGATCATGGTGCTTGCCTTCGTTGAGTTCGAAGATCGCCTTGCCTGATTCGAAGTTGTTGCGCGACAGCAGACCCGCCTGCTCGAATTGGGTCAGGACGCGATATACCGTGGCGAGACCGATATCCATGTGCTCGTTGAGCAGGATGCGGTACACGTCTTCGGCGCTCAGGTGGCGCTGTTCACTGGTCTGGAAGATCTCGAGGATCTTGAGGCGGGGGACGGTCGCCTTCAGGCCGATGTTTTTGAGGTCCGCCGGACTCGGCATAGGCGTGACTCCCTAGAGTACAATGTCTGGATAGTTGAATCATAAGGGTTTTGGCGACAAAAGTCGCCCCGGTGCCACGGCCTGTACCGGACCCGGCACTATCCTTTCCCGTCTGAAAGCGAGATCCATGCGTTCATTCCGTACGACCGCCATGCGCCTGCCGCTGGTGTCTTCCCTGCTGGCGGCCGCCGTGCTGGCCGGCGCCTGCTCGGCCTATGACAGCACGTCGCGCAAGGTGGCCGACGCCATCACGCCGTATCGTATCAATATCGTACAGGGCAATTTCGTCTCGCGCGAGGCGGCGTCGCAACTGCGCGAAGGCATGACGCGCGATCAGGTCCGCTTCCTGCTGGGCACGCCGCTCTTGACCGACGTTTTCCACGGCAATCGCTGGGATTACGTGTTCTCGTTCCGCCGCGGCAGCACGCCAGTCGTGCAGCAGCGCCGCTACACGGTGTTCTTCGATGGCGACAAGCTGGTCAAGTTTGGCGGGGACGAACTGCCGTCCGAATATGAGCTGATCGCCGAAATCGACGGGATGAAGGCAGCCCTGCGCAACCAGACGCCGGGCAAGATCGTGACGAGTTCGAGCAGCGCACCGGCTGACGCCCCGGCCACGCCGGCACCGGCCGCACCGGCAGGCGCTGCCGATAGTGCCGCCCCCGTGCCGCCGACCGCCGCGCCGGCCCCCGAAGCCGCCCCGGCTCCGGCCACCCCGCCAGCCACGCCCACGCCCGACACGTCCGCCAAACCGGCAAGCTGACCGGCACGCGGCCCGTTGCGGGCCGCGCCCGGACGCCATGCCGCCTCGCCGCCCCGGCCGGGCGGCGCCCCTTCCCCCGACATCGCACAATCACCATGAATATTGCAATCGCAGGCGCTTCCGGCCGCATGGGCCGCATGCTCATCGAACATGTGCTGAATACCGACGGCGTGACGCTGACCGGCGCGCTCGACGTGCCCGGCGCCGCCGCGCTGGGCCAGGATGCCGGGCTATTCCTGGGCCGCGCCACGGGTGTGACGATTTCGTCCGATGTGGACGCCGTGCTCGGCGCCGCCGACTGCCTGATCGACTTTACGCGCCCCGAAGGCACGCTGGCCCACGTGGCGGCGGCGCGCCGGCTCGGCAAGAAGATGGTGATCGGCACCACGGGCTTCGACGCCGCCGGCAAGCAGGCGCTGGCGGACGCTGCCAAGTCGATCGCCATCGTCTTCGCCGCGAACATGAGCGTGGGGGTGAACGCCACCTTCAAGCTGCTGGAAGTGGCGGCAAAGCTACTTTCGACCGGCTATGACATCGAGATCATCGAAGCCCACCATCGTCATAAAGTGGACGCGCCATCGGGCACGGCGCTGGCCATGGGCGAGGTGGTTGCCGGCGCGCTGGGCCGCAGCCTGGACGATTGCGCCGTCTACGCCCGCGAAGGCCATACCGGCCCGCGCGACGCCAACAGCATCGGCTTTGCCACCGTGCGCGGCGGCGATATCGTCGGCGATCACACCGTGATGTTCGCCGGCATTGGCGAGCGCATCGAGATCAGCCACAAGTCGTCGAGCCGCCAGTCGTACGCCGATGGCGCCGTGCGCGCGGCGCGCTTCCTGGCCGACAAGCCGGCCGGCCTGTTCGACATGCAGGACGTGCTGGGCCTGAAGTAAGCCCGGCACACGCCAAAAATTGCCGAAAATGGCCCGCCGCGTGGCCATTTTCAGACTTTTCGCCGTCCGTGGCGGGTGTCCGCCACGGTTATAATCGGCTCTTTCGCAAATCGGTCCGCCCGGCACCCCAGGTGCGCGCGGAACGCCGTCCCCGATCCGACGTCCTGATCCGTCGTACCAAACATGCAAGACAAATATCTTCCTTCCGCCGTTGAACAAGCCGCCCAGCAGCACTGGCAGGCCACCGAAGCCTACAAGGTGGCCGAGCACGCTGTGGGTCCCGACGGGAAGGAGAAGTCGAAGTTCTACGCCTGCTCGATGCTGCCGTACCCGTCGGGCAAGCTGCACATGGGTCACGTGCGGAACTACACGATCAACGACGTAATGGCGCGCTACCTGCGCATGAACGGCCACAACGTGCTGATGCCGATGGGCTGGGACGCGTTCGGCATGCCGGCCGAGAACGCCGCGCTGAACAACCACGTGGCGCCAGCCGCCTGGACCTACGACAACATCGCTTACATGAAGAAGCAGATGCAGTCGATGGGCCTGGCGATCGACTGGTCGCGCGAGGTGGCAACCTGCAGCCCGGACTACTACCGCTGGAACCAGTGGCTGTTCCTGAAGATGCTGGAAAAGGGCATCGCCTACCGCAAGACCGGCACGGTCAACTGGGACCCCGTGGACCAGACCGTGCTGGCGAACGAGCAGGTCATCGACGGGCGCGGCTGGCGCTCGGGCGCGGTGGTGGAAAAGCGCGAAATTCCGATGTATTACCTGCGGATTACCGATTATGCGGACGAGTTGCTCGGTGATCTGGATGCGCTGGGCTGGCCCGAGCGCGTCAAGGTCATGCAGCAGAACTGGATCGGCAAGAGCACCGGCGTGCGCTTCGCGTTCCCGCACAAGATTTCGGGCGCGGACGGCAAGCTCGTCAATGACGGCAAGCTGTACGTGTTCACGACCCGTGCCGACACGATCATGGGCGTGACGTTCTGCGCCGTGGCCGCCGAGCACCCGCTGGCTACCCTGGCCGCGGCGAACAACCCGACGCTGGCCGCCTTCATCGACGAATGCAAGCACGGTTCGGTCATGGAAGCCGACATGGCGACCATGGAGAAGAAGGGCATGCCGACCGGGCTCCAGGTCGAGCACCCGCTGACCGGCGAGCCGGTGGACGTCTGGGTCGGCAACTATGTGCTGATGAGCTACGGCGACGGCGCCGTGATGGGCGTGCCGGCGCACGACGAGCGCGACTTCGCGTTCGCGAACAAGTACCAGCTGCCGATCCGGCAGGTGGTGGACGTCAAGGCCCAGCCGTTCTCCACCGAAGCGTGGCAGGAATGGTACGGCGACAAGGAAGCCGGCAAGCTGGTCCACAGCGGCAAGTACGATGGCCTGGGCTATCAGGCCGCCGTCGACGCCATCGCGGCCGACCTCGCCGCCAAGGGCCTGGGCGAGAAGAAGGTGACCTGGCGCCTGCGCGACTGGGGCATCTCGCGCCAGCGCTACTGGGGCACGCCGATCCCGTTGATCCATTGCGATGCCTGCGGCGTGGTGCCGGTGCCCGAGCAGGACCTGCCCGTGGTGCTGCCGGAAGACCTCGTGCCGGACGGCACCGGCAATCCGCTGAACAAGGACCCGCGCTTCCTGAACTGCACGTG
Source organism: Cupriavidus sp. 05T42 (assembly GCF_056396345.1). Lineage (NCBI taxonomy): Bacteria > Pseudomonadati > Pseudomonadota > Betaproteobacteria > Burkholderiales > Burkholderiaceae > Cupriavidus > Cupriavidus sp. 05T42. The sequence goes on along the minus strand of NZ_JBFTLH010000010.1, from coordinate 65,919 downwards.
CCCGTCCTGCGGCAAGCCCGCGCGCCGCGAGACGGACACGATGGATACGTTCATCGACTCGTGCTGGTACTACATGCGCTACACGTGCCCGGACGCCCCGACGATGGTCGACGCCCGCAACGACTACTGGATGCCGATGGACCAGTACATCGGCGGCATCGAGCACGCGATCCTGCATTTGCTGTACGCCCGCTTCTGGACCAAGGTCATGCGCGATATGGGCCTGGTCAAGTTCAGCGAGCCGTTCACGAACCTGCTGACGCAGGGGATGGTGCTCAACGAGACCTATTACCGCGAGGACGCCTCGGGCAAGAAGCACTGGTACAACCCGGCCGAGGTGGACGTGCGGACCGACGAGCGCGGCCGCCCGCTGGGTGCCACGCTGAAGGCGGACGGCCAGCCGGTGGTGATCGGCGGCGTGGAGAAGATGTCGAAGTCGAAGAACAACGGCATCGACCCGCAGGCGCTGATCGACCAGTACGGCGCCGACACGGCGCGCCTGTTCGTCATGTTCGCCGCGCCGCCCGAGCAGCAGCTCGAGTGGAGCGGTTCGGGCGTGGAGGGCGCGTCGCGCTTCCTGCGCCGCGTGTGGAACTTCGCCCATGCCAACGCGCAGGCGATTCGTGACGGCGCCGGCACGGCGTTCACGGCCGATGACGCCGCGCTGCGCCGCGACCTGCACGGCGTGTTGAAGCAAGCGAATTACGATTATCAGCGCATCCAGTACAACACCGTGGTCTCGGCCACGATGAAGATGCTGAACGCGCTGGAAGACGCTAAGGGCGCCTCGCCGGCCGCGCGCCGCGAGGGCTTCGGCATCCTGCTGCGCGTGCTGTACCCGGTGGTGCCGCACGTTACGCACGCGCTGTGGCAGGAGCTGGGCTACGCCGAGCAGGGCGGCGACCTGCTGGACGCCGCCTGGCCGCAGGTGGACGAAGCCGCGCTGGTGCGTAGCGAGATCGAACTGGTGCTCCAGGTGAACGGCAAGGTCCGTGGCAGCCTGACGGTGCCGGCCGATGCCGATCGCGCCGCCATCGAGGCCACGGCCGCCGCGAGCGAGATCGTGGCGAAGTTCGCCGCCGGCGCCGCGCCCAAGAAGATCGTGGTTGTGCCGGGCCGACTCGTCAACGTGGTGCTCTGAGGCGCCCGGAAACAAGGGAATTGCGAAGCATGGACGGAATCAACACAGGACGTCGCAGGGTGCTGGCCGCGATGGCGGCAGCCGGCTTGCTGGCCGGCTGCGGCTTTCACATGCGCGGCAACGCCGACTTCGCGTTCAAGCGGCTCTATATCGGCATTCCGCCCAATTCGTTGATGGGGGCGGACCTGCGCCGCAACATCCGCAATGGATCGGACACGCAGATCGTCAACGATATGAAGGAAGCCGACGCGATTCTCGATGTGCTGGGCGACACCCGCGCCAAGTCGATCCTGTCGATCACAACCGAAGGCGTGGTGCGCGAATACCGGCTGACGCAGCGATTCAGCTTCCGCCTGCGCGACCAGGCCGGCAAGGAACTGATTCCGCCGTCGCAAATGGTCCTGACCCGCGACCTGACCTACAACGAAGCCAACACGCTGGCCAAGGACTACGAGGAGCAGCAGCTCTATCGCGACATGCAGCGCGATATCGTCCAGCAGCTGATGCGCCGCCTGGCCTCGGTCAAGGCCATCTGAGGGCGGCTCGACCCCGCCCCGCACCGCGATGCAACTGAAGCTCGACGGACTCGACGCGCACCTGAAGCAGGCCCAGGCCAAGGGCATGGCGCCGCTGTACGTCGTGCATGGCGACGAACACCTGCTGGTGCTCGAAGCGGTAGACCGGCTGCGCCGCACCGCGCGCGAGGCCGGTTTTTCCGAGCGGGACGTCCTCGTGGCGGAGCGCGGCTTCCACTGGAGCCAGCTGGTCGAGGCCCAGCAGTCGATGTCGCTGTTCGGCGACCGGAAAATCGTGGAATTGCGGATCCCGACCGGCAAGCCCGGCAAGGATGGCGGCGAGGCGCTGCGCGCCGTGGCGGCCCAGCCGTCGCCGGACGTGGTGATGCTCGTCACGCTGCCCCGGCTTGATTTCGCCACATCCAAGTCAGCGTGGTTCCAGGCGCTGGAGTCCGCCGGGGTATCGATCAAGGTCGATGCCGTGGACCGCACGCGGCTGCCGGCCTGGGTTGGCGAGCGGCTGGGATTGCAGCAGCAGCGCGTGGAACCGGGCGAGGCCGGGCGCCGCGCGCTCCAGTTCATCGCCGACAAGGTGGAAGGCAACCTGCTCGCCGCCCACCAGGAAATCCAGAAGCTCGGCCTGCTGTACCCGCCCGGCGTGCTTACCTTCGACCAGGTGCACGACGCGGTGCTCAATGTGGCCCGTTACGACGTCTTCAAGCTGTCCGAGGCGATGCTCGGCGGCGACGTGCCGCGCCTCACGCGCATGCTCGAAGGGCTGCGCGGCGAGGGCGAGGCCACGGTGCTGGTGCTCTGGGCGCTGACCGAGGAAATTCGCGTATTATCCAAAGTCCGGCAAGGGCTGGCGGCCGGCAAGCCGGCGGGCGTGCTGATGCGCGAATTGCGCGTCTGGGGCCCACGCGAGCGGTTGGTGCCGCAGGCCGCGCAGCGGTTGGCGCTGCCGCAGCTGGAAGCCGCGCTGGCCATGGCCGCCCGGCTGGACCGGCAGGTCAAGGGCCTATCCGACCTGCCAGGCGCAGGCGGCCTGGGCGGCAGCCTCCCGGCCGAGCCATGGGATGGCCTGCTGCAACTGGCGCTGATGATCGCGCGCCCGGCCTGAGTTTCCGATCGACCGGTCGCCTGACCTACCCGCACGACACCGGCCCCCGGGCCCCCGAGACACTACTACGCAGTCGAGCCAGGAACGCCTGGACACCATCATGACCGAGTTCGATCTCAACGCTTACATGGACCGCGTTGGCCAGCAGGCCCGCGCGGCGTCGCGCGCGATGGCGCGGGCCACCACGGCCGACAAGAACCGCGCGCTGCTGACCATCGCCGCCGCCATCCGCCGGGATGCCGACAAGCTCAAGGCCGTGAATGCGCGCGATGTGGAGCGTGCCCGGGCCAACGGCCAGGACGCCGCGTTCGTGGACCGCCTGACGCTGTCCGACAAGGCCATCGACACGATGGCGGCCGGGCTGGAGCAGATCGCCGCGCTGGCGGACCCGATCGGCGAGATCACCAATATGAAGTTCCGCCCGACCGGCATCCAGGTCGGTCAGATGCGCGTACCGCTGGGCGTGATCGGCATCATCTATGAGTCGCGCCCGAACGTGACCATCGACGCCGCGGCACTGTGCCTGAAGTCCGGCAACGCCACGATCCTGCGCGGCGGCTCCGAAGCCATCGAGTCGAACACGGCACTGGCCGCGCTGGTGGCGGAAGGGCTGTCGTCGGCCGGGCTGCCGGCCGAGGCCGTGCAGGTCATCGAGACCACCGACCGCGCCGCCGTGGGCCGGCTGATCACGATGACCGAATACGTCGATGTGATCGTGCCGCGCGGCGGCAAGAGCCTGATCGCGCGCCTGATGGAAGAGGCCCGCGTGCCGATGATCAAGCACCTGGACGGCATCTGCCACGTCTACATCGACACCGATGCGGACCTGGACAAGGCCATCCGCGTGGCCGACAACGCCAAGACGCAGCGCTACGCGCCGTGCAACACGATGGAAACGCTGCTGGTGTCGCGCGACATCGCCGCCGCCGTGCTGCCGCCGTTGGCCAGCATCTATCAGGAGAAAGGCGTGGAGCTGCGCGTCTGCGCCGCCACGCGCGCCACGCTGGAAGCGGCCGGCTTCGGCAAGCTGGTCGATGCCACCGAGGAGGACTGGCGCCTCGAATACCTGGCGCCGGTGCTGGCCATCCGCACCGTGGACGGGCTCGACGCGGCCATCGACCATATCAATACCTATGGCTCGGCCCACACCGATTCGATCATCACCGAGAACTACACCGCCGGCATGCGATTCCTGCGCGAGGTGGATTCGGCCAGCGTGATGATCAACGCCTCCACGCGCTTCGCCGATGGTTTCGAATACGGCCTGGGCGCGGAGATCGGCATTTCCAACGACAAGCTCCACGCACGCGGCCCGGTCGGGCTGGAGGGGCTGACTTCGTTGAAATACGTCGTATTCGGGCACGGGGAAATCCGGACCTGAGGATTGCCGGCCACGCTTCTTAAATACGCCAAAACAACGTCCACCACCAATGCTCTGGGTCAAGTCGTTCCATATCGTCTTTGTCGTGTCGTGGTTCGCGGGGCTCTTCTACCTGCCGCGCATCTTCGTCAACCTGGCGATGGAGACCGATCCGGCAGGCGTGCAGCGGCTGCTGCTGATGGCGCGCAAGCTGTTCCGGTTCATGACCATGCTGGCCGTGCCGGCCGTGGTGTTCGGGCTGTGGCTGTACCTCGGCTATGGCATCGGACGCGGCACGGGGCAGGGCTGGATGCGCGCCAAGCTGGCGCTGGTGCTGGTGCTGATCGGCTACCACCACGGCTGCGGCGTGCTGTTGCGCAAGTTCGAGCGGGGCGCCAATGCGCGCTCGCACACGTTCTATCGATGGTTCAACGAAGTGCCGGTGCTGGTGCTGCTGGCTATCGTGATCCTCGTGGTCGTGAAGCCGTTTTAAGCGATCTACGATTCAGCGTTCTCCCCCAAAGCCTTACATGAGGTCATGATGAGCAAGCAGGTCGAGTACTTCCTGGCGCCGCAGTCCCCGTTTACCTACCTCGGACATGCCCGCTTCGTCGACATCGCCAACCGCCATAACGCCCAGGTGCTGCTGAAGCCGGTGGATCTTGGCAAGGTGTTCGCGGTGTCCGGCGGCGTGCCGCTGGCGCAGCGTCCGCCGCAGCGCCAGGCATACCGGCTGGTGGAACTCGAGCGTTGGAGCCAGTTCCTGAACATGCCGATGCATCTGCATCCGACGTTCTTCCCGGTGTCCGGCGATGCCGCTGCCCGGCTGATCATCGCCGCGCAACTGGCGCACGGCACGGCGCGCGCGCTGGAGTTGACCGGCGCCATCTGCCGGGGCGTGTGGGCGGACCAGCGCAATATCGCCGATGCGGCCACGCTGGCGCTGATCGCGGACGAGGCCGGCCTGGACGGCGCCAATCTGCTCAAGGCCAGCGAGGGTCAGGCCGTGCAGGCCGCCTACGCGCAGAATACGCAGGACGCGCTCTCCGCCAACGTGTACGGCGCCCCGTGGTTCGTGCTGGATGGCCAGCCGTACTGGGGCCAGGACCGCCTCGATTTCCTGGACCGCGCCCTGGCCGCCGACTAGCGGTCCGCCGCGCGGTCCGCTACGCTAGTCTCACTCCCGTCCGCCACGGCGGACGTTTTTGTTTGCAGGATGTTCTTCCCATGACCCAAGCCTTCTTTGCTCCTTGCCCGCGTGGCCTGGAATCCGCCCTTGCCGAGGAACTGCGGGAAATCGCCCAGTATCCGGCCGTGGTGGCCGCCGCGCCGTTCCAGGTGCATCGCGAGGTGCCGGGCGGCGTGCCGTTCTCGGGCGAGATGGCGGCGGCCTATGCCGTCAACCTGCACTCGCGCATTGCCAGCCGCGTGCTGCTGCGCGTGGCGCAGCGCGGCTACCGGCATGAGGACGATGTCTACGCGCTGGCCCGCCAGCAACGCTGGGATCAGTGGTTTTCGCCGGATGAGTCGCTGCGGGTGGACATCACCGCGCACAAGTCACCGCTGCACAGCCTGAACTTCACCGCGCTGCGCGTGAAGGACGGTGTTTGCGATGCCATGCGCGAGGCGCTCGGCGACCGTCCCAGCGTCGATACGGTCAGCCCGGATGTGCGGATTTATGCGCATTTGACCGAGTTCGACTGCACGCTCTACCTCGACACCACCGGCGAACCGCTGTTCAAGCGCGGCTGGCGCATGGAGAAGGGCGAGGCGCCGCTCAAGGAAAACCTCGCCGCCGGCATCCTGCGGCTGGCGGGATGGGTGCAGGGCCAGACCGCCCGCCCGTTCTTTGATCCGATGTGCGGCAGCGGCACGTTCCTGGTGGAGGCGGCGCAGGTGGCGCTGGGCCTCCCGCCGGGCGGGGCGCGGACCTTCGCGTTCGAATGGCTCAAGGGCATGGACAACAAGGCCTGGCAGGCCCTGCGCGCCGATGCGCAACGCGCCAAGGAGGCGGCGGCCAAGGGCGTGGCGGCGCTGGAGATCGCCGGATCGGACATTTCCACGGACATGCTGACCATGGCGGACGCCAACTGGCAGCGCGCCGGGCTGCCGGGCGAGGTGCCCCTGAAGCAGGTGGATGCGCGCTTTGTGCAGCCACCGTTCGCCACGCCGGGCGTGATGCTGATGAATCCGCCCTATGGCGAGCGGATTGCCGTGCGCGGCGAGCAGCGCCGGGGCGCACTGCCCGAGGCCCCGCGCGACGAGGCCGAGGAGGCCGCCGCGAACCAGTTCGCCAGCGCCTTCGCTACCACCTTGAAGCAACACTTCGCGGGCTGGCAGGCGTGGGTGTTCACGGGCGACCTGAGTATGCCGAAGCGCCTGCGGCTCAAGGAATCGCGCCGCACGCCGCTCTACAACGGCAATATCGAATGCCGGCTGTTCCGCTTCGACATGGTGCGCGGCGGCAACCGCAAGGAAGGCGGGGAAGCGCCGAAGGAATAAGGGGGATGCGGGACGGTCAGGCTTATGCCTGCTTGTTCCGGCCCGTCAGCGCCTCGGGGTTGCGGGCGAAATCGCTCAGGAACCCCTGCAGGCTCACCACCGGCTCCTGGAGCAGGTGGCGCGGCAGGTCGAACAGCGCGTAGAAATACTCCTCGCGCCCTTCGCACCGCTCGGCCGGCAGGCAGTATTGCTCCCAGTCGGCGCACGCCGGCGTGTACATGCCGTTGCCGGGCCAGAAGAACGGCACGATGCGGCCTTCGCGCAGCCCTTCGATCAGCGTGGCCGGCGCCTCGTAGGCTTCGGCCGACTCCACCTGGCTCATCAGCCCGGCGCGCGTCTCGATCACCATCAGCGTGGCATGTCCCTGCGCCGTCAGCAGCAGGATGCCCACCGGATTCGGATACAGGTAGTACTCGACGAAGCCATAGCGCGCGGCGGTCTGGCGCACGCGGTCGGCCATCACCGGATCGGACAGGAACGCGTACGAGTGCCGCGTGAGCAGGTCGCGCAGCGTGCGCGAGATCGCCGCGAAATACTGTTGCTGGAGTGCGTCGATTTCCTGGTCGAGCCGCGCCACCATGTTCGGATCGTGCTTCTTCACATAGCGGTCGATCAGCCCATGGTTGAAGCCTTGCACCGCAATGCTTTCGTCGGCGGTGCCGGTCAGCAGGATGGTCTTGCACGGCAGGTCCTGCAGCGCCTGGCAGAACTCGAGGCCATCCATCTGCGGCATCGAGTAGTCCACCACGATCACCCCGGGCTGCATGAAGCGATGGATGTCGTGGACCTGGCGATAGATGCGGTCCACGTCGAGTTGCACGGTGCGCCGCTCGCTCAGGAAGGTCAGGTCGTCGTGGGTCACGCGCACGGGCAGGAAGGCCGGATGCCGGGTGGCATAGGCTTCGCGGATCCATGTCAGTGCCTCGCGCGGGTCGGTGAAGCTCACCACGGCGCGCGACGCGTCCATCTGGAATGCCAGGCTGTCGATAAACGATTTGCTGTCGTCCACCAGCACCGTCAGGACGGGGTGATGGAAGACCGACAGGTTCCTGTCATGCGGGCTGAATGTCATGGTGCGATCTACGCTGCGGCCGGCAGCGAATGAAGAGCGAGGGTTTGGGGGCCGTGGCAAGCCAGTATAGCGCGCGGATGGGTCCACGCAATGTTGCCGCACCAAAGGAGGCCAAAAGCAAACGGCCGGCGTTGGTTGCCGGCCGCATGTCTTCGATTTCGTTGATTTCAGGTCTTCACGCCGCTTTAATCACCGAGGGTTTCCGGCCTGATTGTCAGTCGGATTCCGATTCCGATTCGGATTTGCGTTCCGCGGTGTCCGGCCTTATTCCACGGCCTTGAACATGTCCTCGACCACCTTCTTGGCATCGCCGAACACCATCATGGTCTTGTCCATATAGAACAGCTCGTTGTCCAGGCCCGCGTACCCGGCCGCCATCGAGCGCTTGTTCACGATGATGGTCTTGGCCTTGTACGCCTCCAGGATCGGCATGCCGGCGATGGGCGACTTCGGATCGGTCTTGGCGGCCGGGTTGACCACGTCGTTGGCGCCCAGCACCAGCACAACGTCGGCCTGCCCGAACTCGCTGTTGATGTCCTCCATCTCGAAGACCTGGTCGTACGGCACCTCGGCTTCCGCCAGCAGCACGTTCATATGGCCCGGCATGCGGCCCGCCACGGGGTGGATCGCGTACTTTACGATCACGCCCTTGTCGTGCAGCTTCTCGGTCAATTCTTTAAGTGCATGCTGAGCACGGGCCACCGCCAGGCCGTAGCCGGGCACGATGATCACGGTTTCGGCATTGCCCATCAGGAACGCGGCGTCGTCGGCCGAGCCGGACTTCACGTTGCGCTGGGCCTGCGCGCCGGCCGGGCCGGCTGCCGCCGCGTCGCCGCCGAAGCCGCCCAGAATCACGTTGAAGAACGAGCGGTTCATCGCCTTGCACATGATGTACGAGAGGATGGCACCGGACGAGCCGACCAGCGAGCCGGCGATGATCAGCATCGGATTGTTCAGCGAGAAGCCGATGCCCGCCGCCGCCCAGCCCGAGTACGAGTTCAGCATCGAGACCACCACAGGCATGTCCGCGCCGCCGATCGGGATGATGATCAGCACGCCCAGCACGAAGGCCAGCGCCAGCATGATTAGGAACGGCAGCCACGCCTGCGATAGGAAGAAGATGATGCCGAAGCCGAACATCGCCACGGCCAGCAGCAGGTTCAGCCAGTGCTGGCCCGGGAACACCACCGGGGCGCCCTGGAACAGCCGGAACTTGTAGCGCCCCGCCAGCTTGCCGAAGGCGATCACCGAGCCCGAGAACGTGATGGCGCCGACGAAGCAGCCGATGAACAGTTCGATCCGGTTGCCGGTGGGAATCAGGTGCGAGCCAGCCGGCGCGATGCCGAACGCAGCCGGCTCCGCCACGGCGGCCACGGCGATGAACACCGCCGCGAGACCGATCAGCGAGTGCATCGCCGCCACCAGTTCCGGCATCTTGGTCATCTCGACCTTGCGCGCCACATAGGCGCCGATGCCGCCACCGACGACCAGCGCGCCGAAGATCAGCGCCAGGCCCGTGCCCACCGACGACTGGGCCGTGCCCGCCGCCAGGAACTCCTCCTTGAGCTTGACGATCAGCGCCAGCGTGGTCACCACGGCGATGGCCATGCCGATCATGCCGAAGGTGTTGCCCTTGCGGGCCGAAGCGGGGTGGGACAGGCCCTTGAGCGCCTGGATGAAGCAGACCGAGGCCACGAGGTACAGCAGCGTGACGAGGTTCATGCTGACGAGTCCGGTCATCGTGCCCCCTCCTTGCCAGCCAGCTTCTTCGGTTCCTTCTTCTTGAACATCTCCAGCATGCGCTGGGTCACGAGGAAGCCGCCGAACACATTGACGGCCGCCAGCGCCACCGCCAGCGTGCCCATGATGCGGCCCACGCTGCCTTCCGTGAGGCCGGCCGCCAGCATGGCGCCGACGATGATGATGGCCGAAATCGCATTGGTCACGGCCATCAGCGGGGTGTGCAGGGCCGGCGTTACCGTCCAGACCACGTGGTATCCCACGTAGATTGCCAGCACAAAGATGATCAGGTTGATCACCGTGTGGTTCACCATCTCCATCGACTTCTCCTCGTTGCTTTCGAATTCTTCGTGCTTCGTATCGATGTGGGACTGCAGGGCCGGCACCGCCACCGCGCCGGGCGGCTCGCCCCGGGCGCGGCTATCGCAAAAAAATCCAGAAAGATCAGTCGATCTTCTTGATTTCCTTGATGCGGTTCTTCTCGTCCACCAGGATGACCTTGGGCTTATAGGTCTTCACTTCCTCGTCGCTCATCGGTGCGTAGGTGCAGATGATCAGGTGGTCGCCCAGGTGCGCGCGGCGCGCGGCGGCGCCGTTCAGCGAGATCTCGCCGCTACCGCGTGCACCCTTGATGATGTACGTGGAGAAGCGCTCGCCGTTCTGTACGTTGTACAGCTCGATCTTTTCGAACTCCTTCATGTCGGCAGCGTCGAGAAGATTCTCGTCGATGCCGCACGATCCCTCGTAATGGAGGTCCGCCTGCGTCACGGTGACACGGTGGAGCTTGGCGCGGAGCATGTTGCGTTGCATGGGTGATACGTCCTTGGTTGAGGCTGGGTGGGCCGTCCGCCGGTGTGTCCTGGCGTGGCGGCTCCGGTTGGGAATCTAGGCGGCCTGCCTGACGAGCTGGCCGTCCTTGCACATCAGGCAGGCGGCGACGATGTCGTCCTCAAGGTTGAGCGTGTAGCGCGCATCCTTGTCGACGATCAGCTTGAGGAAGTCGAGCACGTTGCGCGCGTAGAGCGCCGAGGCGTCCGCGGCGACCATGCCGGCCAGGTTGGTGTAGCCGATCAGGACCACGCCGTGGCGTTCCACGACCTCGTCGGCCACGGTCAGCGGGCAGTTGCCGCCCTGGGCGGCGGCCAAGTCGACCACTACCGAGCCGGGCTTCATCTGCTTGACAGTGTCTTCCTGCAGCAGCACGGGCGCCTTGCGGCCCGGGATCAGCGCGGTGGTGATGACGATGTCGGCCTGCGTGGCGCGCTGGTGCACCAGTTCCGCCTGGCGGCGCATCCAGTCGGCCGGCATGGGACGGGCGTAGCCGCCCACGCCCTGGGCGATCTCGCGTTCCTCGTCGGTCTCGAACGGTACGTCGAGAAATTTGGCGCCAAGCGACTCGATCTGCTCTTTTACGGCGGGGCGGACGTCCGAGGCCTCGATCACGGCGCCCAGCCGCTTGGCCGTGGCAATCGCCTGGAGACCGGCCACGCCGGCGCCAAGGATCAGCACGCGCGCGGCCTTCACCGTGCCGGCGGCCGTCATCAGCATCGGCATGAAGCGCTGGTAGTGGTGCGCGGCCACCAGCACGGCCTTGTAGCCGGCGATGTTGGCCTGCGACGACAGCACGTCCATGCTCTGCGCGCGCGTGGTGCGCGGCGCGGCCTCGAGCGCGAACGCGGTGATGGCCGCACTGGCCATGCGCGCGTTGTTCTCGATATCGAAGGGATTGAGCATGCCCACCAGCACGGCGCCCGGCTTGATCTGGGCGCGCTCGGCATCGTCCGGTGCCCGCACCTTCAGCACCAGCTCGGCGCCGAAGGCATCGGCAGCCGTGCCGATCCGTGCGCCGGCGGCTTCGAACGCCGCGTCGGGAATGCTGGCGCGTACGCCTGCGCCAGCCTGCACCGTGACCTGATGCCCTTGGGCAACGTACTTCTTGATGGTCTCCGGGGTGGCGGCGACGCGTGCCTCGCCTGCCCGCGTTTCCTGCGGGATGCCGATATGCATCGTCAATTTCTCCTTTAGCTGGCGTCGTATCTGATTGGGCGGGCTGACGTCCTGGCCCGTTGGTCCACCGCGGCGCGGCGCACCAATTTTTGCGCAGCTTACCCGAAACTTACGTTCGGTGGTGACTGCCCGGTCGACGATTTGTGCGGTCGCCACGACTCATTTTTGCGACGCATGAAACGACTCGTTTAATGCAGGCAGGATTCCCTCTTGATTCGAACATGTTGCCGGGGCGCCCAATCTTGATGCCGATTTGATGCGCCGCTCCGTATCGTGACGGGTACGCCGCTTTCCCTCTTTTTCGGGGAAGGGCGCCTCCAAACACCCGTTACGCATCCAGCATCCATGATCGCTACCCGCCTTACCGCCCTCGTCCTCCTTGCCGCCCCGTGCGCCACCGCGCTCGCCCAGGAGGCGGAAGCCTCGCCCCACACCTTCACCGCCAATGTCACGCTGGCCAGCGAATACCGCTACCGGGGCCTGATGCAGTCCGACCGCCGCCCGGCCATCCAGGGCGGGTTCGACTACACCCACGCGAGCGGGCTCTACCTCGGCAACTGGAACTCAAGCATCAGCTGGCTTTCGGACAGCAACGCGGAAGTCTCCGCCCCGGTGGAGATGGATTTCTACGGCGGCTTCCGCAACACGTTCAAGCTGGCCGACGCCGAATTCAACTATGACCTCGGCGTGCTCGAGTACTACTACCCTGGCGATTATCCGAGTGGCTTCACGCGTCCCTACACCACCGAGGTCTATGCCGGCATCGGCTACGGCCCAGTGTTCCTCAAGTACTCGCACGCGCTGACCAACCTGTTCGGATTTGGCGACACCAAGAACAGCTACTACATCGACCTCACGGCCAACGTGCCGCTCAATGTGTGGGACCTGACGGTCAACGCGCACGTGGGCTACCAGGGCGTGAAGAACCTCAGCGACGCCTCGTATACCGACTGGAAAATCGGCGTGGCCAAGGACTTCGGCAAGGGCCTGAGCGTGGCCGTAGCCTACCTCGACACCAACGCCAAGCGTGGCACTTATACGAATTCGCATGGCCGCTACATGGGCAAGGCGACCGCGCTCGCGTCCATCACAAAGACGTTCTGACCGGGTTCGACGACGCGGCGTTGATGCGTTGTTGATACCCGGCGCCGCGATTGCTGCATCAATTTGAGACGCCGCTCCCTAGCATGGAGCCATGTTCCACAGACGATCCGCCCCGCGCGGATTCAAGCGTAATGCGACAGTCGCGACAGTCCTCGAGCCTCGCCGTTGCCTTTGCCACCGTCCCGCGCCGCCGCGCCGGGCGTGACGCCCTGCCAGCCTCCGCCGCCAGCGATGGCCACTGGATCCGCCTGCGCCTGGCGGTGGCCTCGGCGCAGGTCTTCATGCTGCGCCAGACGCTGCACGTGGCCATCGGCAAGCTCGCCCGTGTGTATGTGGTGGAGGTGGACCATCGGCACGGGGAAACCACGCTCCATGTGGAAGTGGAGCGCGCCGGCCGCGACGCCGCCATGCACGCCATCATGACCGCGCTGCCGGCCGCCGAGTTCGGCATCACGACGATGCTGGGGAGCGATCATGCCGCGCACTGATTCGGTCATCGGCGATGGCCTGTGGCTGCCGCTGGTCACGCCGCTGCGCCACGGCGCGCCCGACCTGCGCGCCGCCCAGCAACTGGCCGCGCACTATGCTGGCGCCGGTGTGGATGGCCTGATCGTGCTCGGCACGACGGGCGAGGGCGGCCTGCTGACCGAGGCAGAGCGGCTGATGGTCACCGCAGCCGTGCTTGAGGTGGCGCAGGGCCGCATGCCGGTCATGGCGGGCGTGGGCGGCGTGGACACGCGCTCGGTCTGCGAGCAGGTGCGCACGCTGGATCGATTCGACCTCGCCGGCTACCTCGTCCCGCCGCCGTACTACCTGCGCGTGTCGGACGAGGGCATCGCCTGGCACGTGCGCCGCGTGGCCAGCCAGACGGCGCGCCCGCTGATGCTCTACAACGTGCCGAAGCGCACCGGCTCCACGATTTCCCCCGCGCTGGCACTGCGGCTGGCCGACCATCCGCAGGTCGTGGCGATCAAGGAATGCGACCGCACCGGGCTGCGCGCGTTGGCCGGGCAGGATGCCCTGCGCGTGTTCTGCGGCGAGGATGCCGCCATGCTCGACCACCTGCTGGCCGACGGCGCAGGCGTGGTGCCGGCTGCCGCCCATATCCGCCCGGACTTGTTCGTCCGGCTGCTGCAACTGGCCCGCACCGGCTGCGACGAAGCGGCGCGCGCGCTGTTCCGCCAGCTCTCGCCGCTGATCGACCTGATGTTCGCCGAGCCGAACCCCGCGCCGGTCAAGGCCGCGCTGGCGCTGGCAGGCCTGGCCCGCGCCGAGGTGCGCCAGCCGCTCACGCCGGCCACGCGCGCGCTGACGGCCCGCCTGGAAGCGGCCATGGCCCTGCTGCCGCCCGCGGTGTTTCCGCCCTTTCCGCCTTCATCCCTGCACATTCCGACAGCAACCGGTAAAATGCCGGATTGCTTAAAAAATGTGCATCATGTCACGTGAATGGAACGCCAGCGTCACAGTTGCCGCTGTCATCGAACGCGGCGGCCGCTTCCTGTTGGTTGAAGAGGAAACGCGCGACGGCCTGCGGCTGAACCAGCCGGCCGGCCACCTGGAAGCGGGCGAGAGCCTGATCCGCGCCGTCGTGCGCGAGACCCTCGAGGAAACCGCCCACACCTTCGAGCCGCGCGCGCTGATCGGCTGCTATATGAGCCGGGGGCTCTCCTCGCGCGACCAGGGCGACACCACCTATATCCGCTTCGCCTTCACGGGCGACCTCGGCACGCTCGATGAAGGCCGCCAGCTCGATACCGGCATCATCCGCACGCTGTGGATGACCGCCGAGGAACTGCGCGCCTGCCCCGAGCGCCATCGCACCCCGTTGCTGATGGCCTGCGTGAACGATTACCTCGCCGGCAAGCGCTTCGCGCTGGATGTGCTTTATACGCATCCCACAAGCGTGGCGGTCAGCACCGGAGACGCATCGTGAGCGGCAAGCGGGTGGTGGTGGGTATGTCGGGCGGGGTCGATTCGTCGGTCACCGCGTGGCTGCTCAAGCAGCAGGGGTACGAAGTCATCGGCCTGTTCATGAAGAACTGGGAGGACGATGACGACAGCGAATACTGCTCCACGCGCGAGGACTGGCTCGACGTGGTGTCCGTGGCCGACCTGATCGGCGTGGACGTGGAGGCGGTGAACTTCGCCGCCGAGTACAAGGACCGCGTGTTCGCCGATTTCCTGCGCGAATACTCGGCCGGGCGCACGCCCAATCCGGACGTGCTCTGCAATGCCGAGATCAAGTTCAAGGCGTTCCTGGACCACGCGATGTCGCTCGGCGCCGAGACCATCGCCACGGGCCACTATGCGCGCGTGCGGCAGGCGGACAACGGGCGCTTCGAGCTGCTCAAGGCGTTCGACCACACCAAGGACCAGAGCTACTTCCTGCATCGGCTGAACCAGGCGCAGCTGTCGCGCACGCTGTTCCCGCTGGGCGAGATGCCGAAGACGCGCGTGCGCGAGATTGCCGCCGAAATCGGCCTGCCGAACGCGAAGAAGAAGGATTCGACCGGGATCTGCTTTATCGGCGAACGGCCGTTCCGCGACTTCCTCAATCGCTACCTGCCGACCAAGCCGGGGCCGATGAAGACGCCCGAGGGCAAGGTGGTGGGGGAGCACATCGGGCTGGCGTTCTATACGCTGGGCCAGCGCAAGGGCATTGGCCTGGGCGGCAGCCGCGAAGGCAGCGGCGACGCCTGGTACGTGGCGCGCAAGGACATGGCCGCCAACACGCTCTACGTGGTGCAGGGGCACGACCATCCGTGGCTGCTGACGCCGGTGCTGGAAGCGGCGGACCTGTCCTGGGTGGCGGGTGAGCCACCTGCGGCCGGCGCCGAGATGGCGGCCAAGACGCGCTATCGCCAGAGCGATGCGGCCTGCCGCGTGGAAGCGGCCAACGGCGAGGCGCTGAAGCTGGCCTTCGCCGAAGCGCAGTGGGCGGTGACGCCGGGGCAGTCGGCCGTTCTCTACGACGGCGACGTCTGCCTGGGCGGCGGCATCATCCAGTAATTGTCTGATGAGGCACATCGGCGCACGGAGGCGCCGGCGTGCCCAATCTACCGCTCAACCCGCCGAAGGCGGGGCGGTGTCGATGAACGACTGGCGCTTCTCGATCTTTTCCTGGAACGCGGCGAGGTTCGGGTACTGCTCGCGCCAGGCGATGTCCGGGAAACGGAAATCCAGATAGGCCAGCGCGCAGCCCACGGCCACATCGGCCAGGGTGAAATGGATGCCGGTGCACCACGGGCGGTCGCCCAGGCCGGAAGACATCGCGCCCAGTGCGGCGTCGATCTTGGTCCGCTGGCGCTTGACCCATGATTCGCTGCGCTGGCCCTCTTCGCGCTGGGTGGTTTCCAGGCGGACCAGCAGCGCGGCGTCGAGCAGGCCATCGGCCAGGGCTTCCCAGCAGCGCACTTCGAGGCGCTCGCGGCTGCCTTGCGGAATCAGGCGGCCGACTGGCGACAGCGTATCGGCGTATTCGGCGATCACGCGCGAATCGAAGACCGCGCCGCCATCCTCCATGACCAGGCAGGGCACCTTGCCGAGCGGGTTGAACTGGCCGATGATGGTCGCGGGCGACCAGACGTTCTCCTCGATCATCTGGTAGTCGACCTTCTTTTCCGCCAGCACGACGCGCACCTTGCGCGCGTACGGGCTGGTGTGGGACGCATACAGCTTCATGTTCTCCCCTTGAGCTTGTTATGAAGTGCATCGGCGCTCTGTGGCTGCCATGGCGCCCTGGCGGGCGGCATGTCGATGGACTTCATAACAGGCTACTGGAACGGCGAGCGCGAGTATACCCGCGCCGGCCCGCGGATGCCGTGTCAATGCGGCGCTTCGCACGCTCTGTGTCGCCTGACCCATGGCGCGCCGCACAGGCGCGGTGGGCGATGGTAAAATCCCGCGTTGCGCGATGCCGGCCAGCCCTTTGTGGCGTGCCGGCGGCAGGTCCGATGGCGCGCCCGGCGGCTCGCCCCGTGCGGCGCATCGGTCGCTTGAAGCCGCCCGCCTCGCCAGTCTTCGCATGGTTACCGCGCCCCCGCGGAAACCCGTCTTCCCTCTTTCTCCCGGTTGCCAGCATGTCCACCCCATCCCTTTCGCCGCTCACCGCACTGTCTCCCATCGATGGCCGTTATGCCGCCAAGGCCGACGCGCTGCGCGAGTGGCTCTCCGAGGCGGCCTTCATGCGTAATCGCGTGAAGGTCGAGGTCAACTGGCTGATCGCCCTGGCCCAGGCCGGCCTGCCGGACGTGCCGAAGTTCTCGGCCGATTCCGAGGCGAAGCTGCAGGCACTGGTGGAGAACTTCACCGAAGCCGACGCCGCCCGCATCAAGGACATCGAGGCCGTGACCAACCACGACGTCAAGGCCGTGGAGTACTGGCTCAAGGAACAGGTCAAGGGCAACGCCGAGCTGGAGGCCGCGAGCGAGTTCATCCACTTCGCCTGCACCTCGGAAGACATCAACAACACCTCGCACGGCATGATGCTCAAGGGCGCCCGTGACGGCGTGCTGGTGCCCACGCTCCAGCGCGTGCAGGCCCGCCTGGTGGAACTGGCCAAGGCCAACGCTACCCAGCCGATGCTGTCGCGCACGCACGGCCAGCCGGCCAGCCCGACCACGCTGGGCAAGGAAATGGCCAACGTGGCCGCCCGCCTGGCGCGCGCCATCGAGCGCATCCAGCGCGTGGAACTGCTCGGCAAGATGAATGGCGCGGTGGGTAACTACAACGCCCACCTGTCGGCCTACCCGACGTTCGACTGGGAAGCGTTCTCGAAGCAGGTGATCGAGTCGCGCCTGGGCCTGAGCTTTAACCCGTACACCATCCAGATCGAGCCGCACGACTACATGGCCGAGCTGTTCGACGCCATCGCGCGCGCCAACACGATCCTGCTGGACCTGAACCGGGACGTGTGGGGCTATATCTCGCTGGGCTACTTCAAGCAGCGGACCAAGGCCGGCGAGATCGGCTCGTCGACGATGCCGCACAAGGTCAATCCGATCGACTTCGAGAACTCGGAAGGCAACCTCGGCCTGGCCAACGCCGTGCTGCGCCACCTTTCGGAAAAGCTGCCGGTTTCGCGCTGGCAGCGTGACCTGACGGACTCCACCGTGCTGCGCAACATGGGCGTGGCGTTCGGCTACAGCCTGCTGGCCTACGAGGCCTGCCTGCGCGGCCTGGGCAAGCTGGAAACCAATCCGGAACGCCTGAACGAAGACCTCGACAACTGCTGGGAAGTGCTGGCCGAGCCGGTGCAGACCGTGATGCGCCGCTTTGGCGTGCCGAACCCGTACGAACAGCTCAAGGAGCTGACGCGCGGCAAGGGCATCTCGCGCGAGGCGCTGCAGACCTTCGTGTCGGGCCTGGCGATTCCGGACGATGCCAAGCAACTGCTGCTGGACATGACGCCGGCCAGCTACATCGGCAAGGCCGTGGAACTGGCGAACAAGATCTGACGACGCAGGCGGACCCGGAAGGGGTCTGAATCGACGGGAAAGAAGGGCTGGCGTTGCGCTGGCCCTTTTTTTCGCCCCTGCGGCAATGCGTCACATCAAATCATTTGAACGACTTCATGAAGTTCCGCATCTCATAGCGCACGGACGAATGCCAATAATGCGAGAATTCCTGCCAGCAGGGTAGGGCGACACAAGCCCCCGCTGGCCGATGGCCGGTCCGGACGATCGCTATAAGAAAAATCGAAGGGATTCACAGACATGACTTCATACGGGGTGCACAGCGTCGCGCGCAGTCGCGGCGGCAATGGTGCCAATGGCTACACGGCGACCGCTATCGGCCTGCACTGGCTGATCGCGTTCGGCATTTTCGCGGCGTTCGGGCTGGGCCTGTACATGACCGGCATTCCGGGCCTGACGCCGACCAAGCTCAAGCTCTTCTCGTGGCATAAATGGCTCGGCGTGACGATCTTCGCCGTGGCCGTGCTGCGCGTGCTGTGGCGCGCTACCCACGCCGCACCGCCCGTGGCGGCCGGCACGCCGGCCTGGCAGGCCCGCGCCGCCGCCGCCGCGCACCATCTGCTGTATGTGCTGATTATCGTGGTGCCGCTGACCGGCTACTTCTATAGCCTATCGGCCGGCGTGCCGGTGGTCTACCTGGGTCTCTGGAAGATGCCGGTACTGATCGAGGCCAATACCACGCTCAAGCCGATCCTGCAGGCCGCCCACGCCTGGCTCAACTACCTGATGGCAGGTATCGTGCTGCTGCACGCGGCCGCCGCCATCAAGCACCAGGTGATCGACCGCGACGGCACGCTCGCCCGGATGATTCCGTTCCTGCGCTGAATGACATCGTATTTTCCTGAGAGGAGTGCACCGATGAAACGCATGACCCGTCCTGGCGCCATCGTCGTGGCCGCCGCGCTGGCCACGGCCGGCCTTGCCGCCAACCTGGCCTGGGCGCAGATCGACACAGCCAAGAGCACCGTCACCGCCACGGCGCGGCAGATCGGCGTGCCGATGGAAGGCAAGTTCAAGAAATTCGACGCAACGGTCGATTTCGACCCGGCCAAGCTGGCCACGTCGTCCGCCAAGGTGGAAATCGACGTGTCGAGCTTCGAGATCGGCGATGCCGAGACCACCAAGGAGGTCAAGGGCAAGGACTGGTTCGACGCTGCCAAGTATCCCAAGGCCGTGTTCCAGTCCACCGCCATCAAGGCCGGCGCGGCGGGCAAGTACGATGTGACTGGCAAGCTGACCATCAAGGGCAAGACCCTGGACGTGGTGGTGCCTGCCACGTACAAGCAGGACGCGGCAGGGCAGGTGTTCGACGGTGTGCTGCCGATCAAGCGCACCGTGTTCAATATCGGCGACGGCGAATGGAAGGACACTTCCGTGGTGGCCGACGACGTGCAGATCAAGTTCCACATCGTAACCCCGGCGAAGAAGGGCTGAGGCAGGCCGCGTGCCCGCCCATCGATTTCCTCGCTGTATTTCGACTTTCCTCTCCAACCTTTTGACGGGAGACCTAGACATGAAGATGCGCACCCTGTTCGCGGCTGTTGCCGCTGCCTCCGCCACGCTGGCCGCCGGCGCCGCCATGGCCAATGCCGTGACCTACAACGTGGACCCGACCCACACCTACCCGAGCTTCGAGGCCGACCACCTGGGTGGCCTGTCCAACTGGCGCGGCAAGTTCGACAAGTCGACCGGCGTGGTCACGCTGGACCGCGCGGCCAAGGCCGGCACGGTCGAGATCAAGATCGACCCGTCGTCGATCGACTTCGGCAACGCCAAGCTGAACGAGCATGCCAAGGGCCCGGAAATGTTCGACGTGCAGGCCTTCCCGGAAGCCACGTACAAGGGCAAGTTCTCGAAGTTCAAGGGCGACGTGCCGACCGAAGTGGATGGCGTGCTGACGCTGCGCGGCGTGTCCAAGCCGGTGAAGCTGGAAATCCGCCAGTTCAAGTGCATCGAACACCCGATGCTCAAGCGCGAGGCATGCGGCGCCGATGCGGTGGGCCAGTTCAACCGCGCGGACTTCGGCATCGACTACGGCGCGAAGTACGGTTTCAAACAGGACGTCAAGCTGGCGATCCAGGTGGAAGCCGTCAAGGCGGACTAAGTCAGGCGTTTGTTACAAGACGCGAAGGGCCGGCAACACGCCGGCCCTTTTTTTCGTTCCTGCCGATACCCCTCTTCATGGCGCGGAAGCAATGTTGTATGGTTTCCGACAGCCACAGTACAATGGCTCGCCGCAGTCCCACCTTCGGGGGCGCCGCGCCTGCCATTCCTGGCGTGCGTCTGCCCCATAACCGGTCACGCGCATTGTTATGAGTATTGGCTGCATTCCCTGATTCCGGTATCCCCGCCGCAAGCTTCTTGCCTGAGCTGTACCCGGCCGGCCCCTTCGGGTGCCCCGGCCCGCAGCGTTCCCTGGATTTCCCTGGCGCGATACCGTGTACTCCAAAACGCAAATCGATCCGGTAGTTAGCTTCCGCAACTCGCAGGGCGAGCAGGTGCGGGGCACGATCATCAATCTCCAGCGCAAGTCGCTGGTGATGGAAATCTACAATCCTTACTCGATCGTTCAGGTCAGCGAGGTGCTCAGTGAGCTGAGCGTGCGGATGGGGGCGAAGAACGCCTACCTCGGCAAGGCCGTGGTCATGAGCCTGGTGAATACCGGCCTGACCGCCGTGGTCTCCCTGACGCTGATCGACGAATGGCGCGAGCTGACCGACGTCAACGACGCACCGAAATCGGTCGCGCGCGAGGCCGAACTCTTCGTGCAGGACTGGGACACCCGTTTCAATATCCGCCGCGACTACCAGATCGTGGTCAACGAGATGCGCGCGTATCTCTCGGAGGTGTCGCGCTGGGTCGAGCAGGTGGACCTGACCGAGTCGCTGCCGAAGACCGAGGGGCGCCTGCGCGAGGACGTGTTCTACGAGCTGGCCGTGCCGCTGATGGGCAAGGTCAAGGTCTACCTGGACTGGCTCGAGGGCGAGGCCCAGCAGGTGGACCCCGAGATCGCCCCGGTGCACCGTACCTACGCCCAGGCGGCCCTGCACCCGCTGCTGCTGCGAGCCCCGTTCGTCTATCGGACATTTACGAAGCCGCTCGGCTATGCCGGCGACTACGAGATGGTCAACCAGATCCTGAGCGACCCGCAACAGGGGCCGACCACGTACTTCCAGATCGTCAACACGGCGTTTCTGAAGGCGGCGGTGGCCACCGCGCACCGCAACCGGATCGACCTGCTGGTCGATTACCTGACCCGCCAGGCCGAGCGCGCGCGCGCCGAAGGCCGGCCGTTCCGCGTGCTGAACGTGGGCTGCGGGCCGGCGTTCGAGATCCAGCGCTTCGTGCGCGAGTATCCGAATCCGGAACTGCTGTCGTTCCAGCTCGTGGATTTCAGCGAGGAAACGCTCGCTTACACGCGCAGTTCCATCGAGCGCTCGGCGGCTTCGGCCGGGCACAAGGTGTCCGTCGACATGGTCCACCAGTCGGTGCATGACCTGCTCAAGCGCCGCATCTCGCCCGACGACCCCACCACGCGTACGTTCGACGCCGTGTACTGCGCCGGGCTGTTCGACTACCTGTCGGACAAGGTCTGCGCGCGGCTGCTGACCTATTTCGCCTCGCGCACGCGCCCGGGCGGCAACCTGCTGGTTACGAATGTCCACTCCGACAACCCCGAGAAGTTCGGGATGGAGCACCTGCTGGAGTGGTACCTGATCTACCGCGACGAGGCCAGTATGGCCTCGCTGCTGCCGGAGAACTCGAATGCCCACCGACTCTATGTCGATGAAACCGGCGTCAATGTCTTCGCCGAAGCCGCTATCCAGTGACGCCGAGGCGGCGCCGTCCGCCCCGGCCGCGCGTGGCAACGAGCTGTACGCCGGCTACCAGTCCGAACTGGCCGACTTCCGCCTGGCGTTCAGCCGGGGCGGCGCCTACACGGCCATCGTACTGGTGCTGCTGGGCGTAGGGCTCGACTACGGCCAGTATCCGGACAAGCAGCTGCCATTCGCCGTGGCGCGGATCGTGGTGTCGCTGCTGATCGCCGGGGTGATCGTCGCGCTGTACAGCAACGCCGGCCGCCGCTTCGCGCCGTGGCTGACGATGTCGTGGCTGCTGCTGCCGCAGGTCATGATCGCGTGGATGATCTCGCAGACCGAAGGCGTGGAGTCGCCGTACTACGTGGGCCTGAACCTGGCGATCTTCGCCTCGGGTATCGCGCTGCCGTTCGGGCTCTGGCAGAACCTCGTCTTCGGCGTGCTCTCGTACCTGCTCTACGCCGCGGCGTGTTTGCTGCACTCGGGCGGCGTCGAGCCGATGGGCACTTTCATCGTCAATTCGCTGTTCCTGCTCTTTGCCGCGGCGGCCAGTGGCGTGTACACGTTCTTTAATGAACGGGCGCGCTTCATGCTGTTCCGCCTGAAGGCCGAAGTGGCTGACAAGAACACCGAACTCGAGGTCATCAACCGCAAGCTGGTCGATATCAAGGGCCAGATGCTCCAGCAGGAGAAGATGGCGGCCATCGGTACGCTGGCGGCGGGGTTGCTGCACGAAGTCAACAATCCGGTGAACTTCTGCCTGATGGCGATCGAGGTGGCCATGGAGGAACCGGTCACCAAGAACGAGCCGGGCCTCGAGGAATGCCTGGTCGATGCCAAGCAGGGCATGCAGCGCATCCAGCATATCGTCTCCGACCTGAAGACATTCGCCTACCGCAAGCCGGGGGCCGAGGTGGAGGGCACCCCGTTCCTGTTCGAGAAGGCGCTCGACTCATCGGTCCGGCTGACCGCGCACGAGTTGCGCGGCGTAAAGGTCACGCGCGAATTGCCCGACGATACGCTGGTGATGGGCGACGAAGCGGCCATTATCGGCGTGCTGATCAACCTTTTCTCGAATGCCGCGCTGGCCATGCGAAAGGCCGGTACGCAGCAGCCTGCCATCCACACCACGGTGAAGTGGACCGATGGGCGGATGCACGTGGCCGTACGCGACAACGGGCCGGGCATCGCGCCGGAGCATCTCGCGCGCGTGTTCGAGCCGTTCTTCACCACCCGCGAGGTGGGCCAGGGGCTTGGCCTCGGGCTGTCGATCAGCTACGCGGTTGTCGAGCGCCACGGCGGCGTGCTGTTTGCCGAGAGCGAACTGGGCCAGTGGGCCGCGTTCAGCTTCGACCTGCCGCGCGCGGAGTGAGGGGGCAATGAGCGATACCAGCCAGCCGCGCCCGACCGTGCTCTACGTCGATGACGAAGAGATGGCGTGCAAATACTTCGCGCGGGCCGTCGGCAACGAATATGAGGTGCTGTCGGCCACCAGCGCCGATGCCGCCATGGCGGTGCTGCACGCACATCACGCGCAGATTTCTATTCTAGTAACCGATTTCCGCATGCCGGGGCGTGATGGCGGTGATTTGCTGCGCCAGGTGGCGCAGGAATACCCGCATATCGTCCGCCTGCTCGTGACGGCCTATGCCGACAAGGACATGCTGCTGAAGACCGTGAACAGCGGCGAGGTCTTCCGCATCCTGGAAAAGCCGCTGGCCGTGGCCGAGATCCGCGACGTGCTGCGGCTGGCCGGCGAGCGCCACCGGGAACGCGCGGTCCGTCAGCAGCGCCTGATGGCCATCGACGAGACGCTGGCGTTCCTGGCCCATGAGCTGAACACCCCGCTGGCGGCCATCGCCAACTTCGCGCGCGGCATCGGCTCGCGCGTGGCGGGCGAGTACAGCCCGCAGCGCAACGCCGAGATCGGCCATGCTGCCGGTGCGATGCATGACAACGCCCAGTATTGCCTGGCAGTGCTGTCGTCGTTCCTGCAGTCCGTGCGCAGCAGCGCGGGCACGGTGGCGCCCAAGCCGGGTGTTGGGCAGGAGGTCAGCGCGGGCGCGCTGGTGGCATCGCTACTGGATACCTATCCTTTTGCCGATAACCAACGTGACTGGGTGCAAGTTGAGCTGCATGGCGATTTTCCGGTGCCGACGCTGCCGAATTGCGTGGCGCTGGTGCTGTCGTCCGTCATGAGCAACGCGCTGCGGGCGCTGGGCGACGTGCCCACGCCGGCGCTGCGCTTCGTGGTGGTGGCTGGCGAGCGCCCCGAGATCCGTATTGCTGACAATGGTCCCGGCATTCCCCCGGAAGTGATGGACCGGCTGCTTGTGGACCCGGTCACGACGCACGCGGCGGCCGGCGGCAGCGGCCTCGGCATGATTTTCTGCAACCGCGTGATGCAGTCGTTCGGCGGCGGCATCCGCATTGCGTCGGCAACCGGGGCCGGCACCACCGTTACCCTCGATTTCCCAAATTTCAAGAATCGTATGCACAGGAGTGATCGATGAGCGAACTGAATACTACGCAGGCACCCCCGGCGATTCTGTTCGTCGATGACGAGGCCACGGCCGTCAAATACTTCCAGCGCGCCATTGGCCAGCTGGCTCCGGTGGTAACCGGCGGCTCGGTGGAGGAGGGCAAGGCCCTGCTCGACGCCCATGCCGATAGCCTCGCCGTGCTGGTTTCGGACCAGCGCATGCCGGGCGAGTATGGCAATGAACTGCTGCGCTACGCGCGCGAGCGCTACCCGCACATTGTGCGCATCCTGACCACGGCCTATTCGGAACTGGACCAGACCGTGGAAGCGGTGAACCAGGGCCAGATCCATCGCTATATCAAGAAGCCGTGGGATATCACCGCGCTGCGCATGGAGCTGAAGCAGGCGCTGGAGCTGGCCGGGCTGCGCAAGGAGCGTGACCAATTGCTGCGCGAGAAGCTGTCGGTGCTGCAAAAGCAGACCGTGGCCACGCGCGTCGGCATGGTGCAGGCGTTGTGCGCGAGCCTGATCGGCCCGGGCCGCTTCCAGCCGGTGGAAACCTATCTCGCCGGCACCTCGCTGGCTGGCGCGCGCAACGCGGAACCTGACTGGCAACGCCTGGACTACGCCGATCTGGTCGGCGCGGAGAGCCAGCGCAGCGGCACGTTCGGCCACGCAGTGGGCAAGCGGCTCATCGAATTGCGAGGTCGTCTGGCCGGGAAGGGTGCCGCCGACGCGGTGGCGGTCCTCGCCGAAACGCTGGGCGACGGCGCCGTGCGGCGCGACGGCGATACTGTGACCTGGCTGGCCCCGTCGGCGCTCGGCGAGTTCGTTGGCAACCCGGTGGGCGAGGTGGTTTCGGCCGGGCACGCCGACTGGCTGGCCGTTCTGCTATGGATCGAGGAAGCCGGTGGCGCGCTGAAGTTGCAGCGCGAGGCCGATGCCATCTCGGCACGCGCCGGCGTGCGGACCGAGACGTTCGCTTCGGACCGCCTCGCGGTGTGGATCGAGCAGCTGTCGGACTAAGCCTGCGGCATAGCAACGAAAAAGGCGCCCTCGGGCGCCTTTTTCGTTTCCAGCGTGCCAGCAGCCGTCAGGCCTGCGCGCCGAAGTTCGGGTCGTTGCGGTCGTTGGTATCGCCGGGCTTCTTCTCGCCCTTGATCAGGTCCTCGCGCTTCACGCCCAGCCACATCGCCAGCGCCGCAGCCACGAACACCGACGAATAGATACCGAACAGGATACCCACCGTCAGGGCCAGCGCGAAGTAATGGAGCGTCGGGCCGCCGAAGAAGAACATCGACAGCACCATCATTTCGGTCGAACCGTGCGTGATGATGGTCCGCGACATCGTGCTGGTGATCGCGTTGTCGATGACCTCGTGCGTGGTCATCTTGCGGTACTTGCGGAAGTTCTCGCGAATCCGGTCGAAGATCACGACCGACTCGTTGACCGAGTAACCCAGCACCGCCAGCACCGCCGCGAGC
This sequence comes from Cupriavidus sp. 05T42, assembly GCF_056396345.1. Lineage (NCBI taxonomy): Bacteria > Pseudomonadati > Pseudomonadota > Betaproteobacteria > Burkholderiales > Burkholderiaceae > Cupriavidus > Cupriavidus sp. 05T42. Next base: position 40,100 of record NZ_JBFTLH010000010.1, on the reverse strand, counting down.
ACCGACAGCGAGAATTCCCACTGGAAGAACGCGAAGAAGCCCAGGATGATCACGATGTCGTGCAGGTTGGCGATGATGCCCGCCACCGCGAACTTCCACTCGAAGCGGAACGACAGGTAGATCACGATGCCGGCCACCACGCACAGCAGCGCCAGCAGGCCATCCGTGGCCAGTTCCTTGCCCACCTGCGGGCCGACGAACTCCACGCGCTGGAGCTTCACGTCCGGCGTGGCGGCCTGCAGCGCGCCCATGACCTGCTCGCTCTGCTGGGCCGAGGTCACCGGCTTGCCGTCCGGACCCTTCTGCAGCGGCAGACGGATCATGATGTCGCGCGAGGTGCCAAAGTTCTGCACCTGCACGTCGGTGTAGCCGAGCTTGCCGACCTGTCCCCGAATCTTCTCAAGGTCGGCCGCCTGCGAGTAGGTCACCTCCATCACCGTACCGCCGGTGAACTCGATCGACAGGTGCAGGCCCTTCTGCCAGAGGAAGAAGACAGCCGCGGCAAACGTCAGGAAGGAAATCACGTTGAAGACCAACGCGTGCTTCATGAACGGAATGTCGCGCTTGATGCGGAAAAATTCCATGATGTTGTCCTGATGTGTCCGTGCTTACTTGGCGACCGGCGTTTCGGTGTCCGGCTTCCAGATCTGGCCGATGGCCACGCTCTGGAGCTTCTTCTTGCGGCCGTACCAGAGGTTGACCAGGCCGCGGTTGAAGAACACCGCCGAGAACATCGAGGTCAGGATGCCCAGGCAGTGCACCACCGCGAAGCCGCGCACCGGGCCCGAACCGAAGGCCAGCAGCGCGAGGCCGGCGATCAGGGTGGTCACGTTGGAGTCCAGGATGGTGGCCCACGCGCGGTCGAAACCGACCGCGATGGCCATCTGCGGCGAGGCCCCCGAGCGCAGCTCCTCGCGGATACGCTCGTTGATCAGCACGTTGGCGTCGATGGCCATGCCCAGCACCAGCGCGATAGCGGCGATGCCCGGCAGCGTCAGCGTAGCCTGCAGCATCGACAGCACGGCAATCAGCAGCAGCAGGTTCACGCCCAGCGCGGCCACCGAGAACATGCCGAACAGCATGTAGTACAGCACCATGAACACGGCGATGGCGCCGAAGCCATAAGCCACGGAGTCGAAGCCCTTCTGGATGTTGTCCGCGCCCAGCGACGGGCCGATCGTGCGTTCCTCGATGATGTCCATCGGAGCCGCCAGCGAGCCGGCGCGCAGCAGCAGCGCCAGGTCATTGGCCGCCTCGGTCGAGTACGAGCCCGTGATCTGGAAGCTCGAACCCAGTTCCGACTGGATCGTCGCCACGGTCAGGACTTCACCTTTGCCCTTCTCGAACAGCACGATGCCCATCGGCTTGCCGATGTTCTCGCGCGACACGTCACGCAGCACGCGGCCGCCCTGGGCGTCGAGCTTGATGTTGACGGACGGGCGCTGGTTCTGGTCGAAGCCGGCCGAGGCGGATTCGATGCGGTCGCCGGTGAAAATCACCTGCTTCTTGAGGACCACCGGCGCGCCGTTGCCCTGGGTGAACAGCTCGCTGCCGAACGGCACCGGGTCGCCCGGACGCGGGTTGCGCGGCGCGTCGTTGTCGGCCAGGCGGGCCTCCAGCGTGGCCGTGCGGCCGATGATGTCCTTGGCCTTGGCGGTGTCCTGCACGCCGGGCAGCTGCACCACGATGCGGTCCGCGCCCTGTTGCTGGATCACCGGCTCGGCCACGCCGAGTTCGTTCACGCGGTTGTGCAGCGTGGTGATGTTCTGCTTGACGGCGGCGTCCTGCACGGCCTTGCGGGCTGCGTCGGTGAACGTGCCGACCACGTTGTTGCCGTCCATCGTGAACGACAGTTCCCGCAGGCTGTCGGCCAGCACGGCGCGCGCGCGGTCGCCATCGGCGGCGCTGCCGAAGCGCACGATCAGGCGGGCGCCATCGCGGTCGATGCCGCCATGGCGGATGTTCTTGTCACGGAGCAGGGTGCGGGCATCGCCGGACAGGCTGTCCAGCTTCTTGTCCACCGCGCCCTTCATGTCCACCTGGAGCAGGAAGTGCACGCCACCGCGCAAATCCAGGCCCAGGTACATTGGCAGCGCGTGCATCGCGGTCAGCCAGCGCGGCGAACCGGACAGCAGGTTCAGCGCCACCACGTAGGTCGGGTCGGCCGGATCCGGGTTCAGCGCCCGGGTCAGCGCATCCTTGGCCTTGAGCTGCTCGTCCGTGGTGCGGAAACGCGCCTTGACCGAGCCGGACTGGCCGGACACGTCGAAGAACACGCCGTCAGGCTGGAGCTGACTCTGCGCCAGCACCTCCTCCACGCGCTTCTGCATGGACAGGTCGACCTTGACGGTGGCCTTGGCGGACGAGACCTGCACGGCCGGGGCCTCGCCGAAGAAGTTCGGCAGGGTGTAGATGATGCCGATGGCCAGGGCCACCAGGATCACGATGTACTTCCAAAGCGGATAACGATTCATCTCTGGCCAGTCATTGCGGTTGGCGTGGCCGACGGGCGCGCGGGGGGCGCGCCGATCCGGCCGGACCGGTTGGCAAACAGCCGCCTGGCAGCCCTGGCCGGGTCTGGTATGGACCCGCGGGCTGGTTCAGGCGGCTGCTGGGGCATGCGCACGGCAAGATGAACAGCCGTGCTGACGAACATGCCGGGAAAATCAGGCGGGTTCAGGCGCCGCATGCGTGGCGCCCGGCGGGCCCGGTCAGAGCGACTTCAGCGAGCCCTTCGGCAGCACCGTGGTCACGGCATTCTTCTGCACGGTGACTTCGGTGCCTTCGGAGATTTCCACTACCACGTATTGCTCGTTGACCTTGACCACGCGGCCCAGGATGCCGCCGGCGGTGACGACTTCGTCATTCTTGGCCAGCGCTTCCATCATCGCCTTGGCTTCCTTCTGGCGCTTCATTTGCGGGCGGATCATGATGAACCACAGCACCGCAAACATCAGGATGATGGGCAGGAAGCTCATCAGGCCACCCGCCGCGCCACCGGCGCTGGCAGTCTGGGCAAAAGCGTTGGAAATCAGCACGTTACTTCTCCGTCACAAAGGTCAATCAGGGAATCGGGCATTCTATCACCCGTGTTTGTCCCGCCAGAGCATTCTAGGTTCGAATTGCGGGTTTGTTCGGGGTGATTTGCACGTCCTTTTCCAGACGTTGCAGACACCCGCCAACATTCGACCATGCCACCGCCCGAAGTTCATTCGGTTGTCTGGTTTTCAGAACATTCTCAAGCGGCGCCTACTTGGTCCCGCGCGCGCGGTGCTCGGCGAACTGGCGCCGGAACGGCTCGAAGCGGTGCTCCTCGATAGCCGTGCGCATCTCGCGCATCAGTTCCAGGTAGTAATAGAGGTTGTGGATCGTGTTCAGGCGCGCGCCGAGGATTTCGCCCACGCGGTGCAGGTGGTGCAGGTAGGCGCGCGAGAAATTGCGGCAGGTGTAGCAGCCGCAGGTCTCGTCCAGCGGGCGCGGGTCGTTGCGGTGGGCCGCGTTGCGGATCTTCACGTCGCCAAAGCGCGTGAACAGCCAGCCGTTGCGGGCGTTGCGGGTCGGCATCACGCAGTCGAACATGTCCACGCCCGAGGCCACGCCGGCCACCAGGTCTTCCGGCGTGCCCACGCCCATCAGGTAGTGCGGCTTGTTGGCCGGCAGGCGGGGGCCCACGTGCTCCAGCACGCGCATCATGTCTTCCTTGGGCTCGCCCACGGACAGCCCGCCGATGGCGTAGCCGTGGAAGTCCAACTCGGACAGCCCGGCCAGCGACTCGTCGCGCAGATCCTCGAACATGCCGCCCTGGACGATGCCGAACAGCGCGTTCGGGTTGTCCAGCCGCTCGAACTCGTCGCGCGAGCGCTTGGCCCAGCGCAGGCTCATGCGCATCGAGCGCGCGGCCTCGTCGTGCGTGGCGGGGCGGCCATCGATCTCATAAGGCGTGCACTCATCGAACTGCATGACGATGTCCGAGTTCAGCGTGCGCTGGATCTGCATCGAGATCTCGGGCGACAGGAACAGCTTGTCGCCATTCACCGGCGACGCGAACGTGACCCCATCTTCGGTGATCTTGCGTAGTTCTCCGAGTGAAAACACCTGAAAACCGCCTGAATCGGTCAGGATGGGCTTGTCCCAGCCGACAAAGCGATGCAGGCCCTCATGCGCCTCCACCACGTCCAGCCCGGGGCGCAGCCACAGGTGGAAGGTGTTGCCGAGGATGATCTGCGCGCCGATCTCGTTCAGTTCGAGCGGCGACATGGCCTTGACCGAGCCATAGGTGCCCACGGGCATGAAGATGGGCGTCTCCACGACGCCGTGGTTCAGGGTGACGCGGCCGCGGCGGGCGTTGCCATCGGTGGTCAGCAGTTCGAAATCGAGCATTTGGCGGGTCTCAGGTCAGTCCAGGCGGGTCAACAGCATGGCGTCGCCGTAGCTGAAGAAGCGGTAGCGTTGATCCACGGCGTGGCGATAGGTGGCGCGGATGGCCTCCACGCCGGCCAGCGCCGAGACCAGCATCAGCAGCGTGGACTTGGGCAGGTGGAAGTTGGTGATCAGGGCATCGACCAGCCGGAAGCGGTACCCCGGCGTGATGAAGATGTCGGTGTCGCCGCTGTGCGGGGCCAGCGTGCCGTCCGCCGCCGCGGCGGATTCGAGCGCGCGCAGCGAGGTGGTGCCCACGGCGATCACCCGGCCGCCGCGCGCGCGGGTCTCGCGTACCGCCTCGGCCAGTTCGGGCGTGATGGCGTACCACTCCGCGTGCATCTTGTGTTCGGCGAGGTTCTCCGTCCGCACCGGCTGGAACGTGCCGGCGCCCACGTGCAGCGTCAGGAACGCGCGGCGCACGCCCTTGGCATCGAGCCGCGCGAACAGCGCGTCGTCGAAATGGAGCCCGGCCGTCGGCGCCGCCACGGCGCCCGGGTTGCGGGCATAGACGGTCTGGTAACGGGTTTCGTCGTAGGCGTCGGGATCGTGCGTGATGTAGGGCGGCAGCGGCAGGCGGCCGTATTGCTCGATCAGGTCCAGCGCGGGCGCGGGAAAGCGCAGCGTGAAGAACTGGTCGACGCGCGGCCCCACCGTCACGGCGAAGGCATCGTCGGCCAAGTGCAGTTGGCTGCCCTCAACGGGCGTTTTCGACGCGCGCACCTGCGCCAGCACCGTATGGCTGTCGACCACGCGCTCCACCAGCACCTCTACCCGGCCGCCGCTCGGCTTCTGGCCGAAGAAGCGCGCCTTGATCACGCGGGTGTCGTTGAAGACCAGCAGGTCGTTGGGACCGAGGTAGTCCAGCATGTCGCTGAACGCGCGGTCGACCAGACGCACGGCGTCGGCACGGTCTTCCGGCGCGGTCCGCTCCACCACGAGCAGGCGGCTGGCGCTGCGGTCGGGCAGGGCGGATTGCGCGATCAGCTCGGGCGGCAGGGGAAAATCGAAGTCGGATAGCGTCAACATTGCTTCAGAATAGCGGGCACGGCAAGCGGGTGGCGGCACCGGGTTAGGGCGTCGTCACAGGCATGGGTACAATCGGCGAATCCGACATTGTAAGGCTTGGGACGTCCGCGCATCGGCCAGTCCCCCGTTTACCCCCCATATTCACGCGCTGATGCCAGGCACCGCCACCGACTCCCTCGACCGTCGCCACGATAGCGAAAACAGCGAACCCAGCGACCGCAACGACACGTCCGTCGAGCGCGCCCCGAAGGGCAAGCCGGCCGCGCCGGCCAAGCCGTCGTCGGCCGTGGCCCGCCTGGCCAAGCTGGGGCTGCGCCGCCCGGTGGACCTCGTGCTGCACCTGCCCATGCGCTACGAGGACGAAACCGCGCTGGAAACCATCGGCGAGGCCATCCGCCGCGCCGGCATGGGCCTGGCCGCGCAGGTGGAGGGCGAGGTCATCTCGAACGAGGTTACCTTCCGGCCGCGCCGCCAACTGGTGGTCAAGATCGCCGACGACACCGGCGAGCTGACGCTCCGCTTTCTCAATTTCTATGGCAGCCAGACCAAGCAGATGGCCGAAGGCGTGCGCCTGCGCGTGCGCGGCGAGATCCGCGGCGGCTTCTTCGGCGCCGAGATGGTCCACCCGCAGGTGCGCCCCGTGGTGCCCGGCGAGGCCCTGCCAGACCGCCTGACCCCGGTCTATCCCGCCACGGCCGGCATCTCGCAAGCCTATCTGCGCAAGGCGATTGGCGGGGCGATGTCCCGCACGCCGATGCCCGAGACGCTGCCGCAGGCCGTGCTGCAGGGCCCGGTTGCCCAGCTAAAGCTGGCGCCGCTGGCCGATTGCCTGCGCCTGCTGCACAACCCGCCGCCGCAGGAGAGCGAGGCCGCGCTGGCGGACCGCTCGCACCCGGCCTGGCAGCGGATCAAATTCGACGAATTGCTGGCCCAGCAGATCTCGCTGCGGCGCTCGCAGGCCGCGCGGCGCGAGAAGAACGCGCCGTCGATGCCGCGCCACGCGGACGGGCTGCTCACGCGCTTCCTGGCCGCGCTGCCGTTCCGGCTGACCGGGGCGCAGGAGCGCGTGGTGGAGGAGATTGCCGCCGACATGACGCGCCCGCACCCGATGCACCGCCTGCTCCAGGGCGACGTGGGCAGCGGCAAGACCATCGTGGCCGCGCTGGCCGCCTGCCAGGCCATCGACGCCGGTTATCAGGCCGCCCTGATGGCACCCACTGAAATCCTCGCCGAGCAACACTTCCGCAAGCTTTCCGCGTGGCTGGAGCCGCTGGGCGTGCCCGTGGTCTGGCTGGCCGGCAGCCTCAAGGCGAAGGAGAAGCGCGAGGCCGCTGCGCGCGTGGAATCGGGCGAGGCGCAGCTGGTCATCGGCACCCACGCGCTGATCCAGGACACCGTGCGCTTTGCGCGGCTCGGGCTGTCCGTGGTCGATGAACAGCACCGCTTCGGCGTGGCGCAGCGGCTGGCGCTGCGCGGCAAGGCGGGGGAGGCGGACACGAAAGCCGCGCCGGACAAGGTTCCGCATCAACTGATGATGTCGGCCACGCCGATCCCGCGCACGCTGGCCATGACCTACTACGCCGACCTCGATGTGTCCGTGATCGACGAACTGCCGCCGGGCCGCACGCCAATCGTGACCCGGCTCGTCAACGACGCGCGGCGCGACGAGGTGATCGAACGCGTGCACCACGCCGCCGCCGAGGGCCGTCAGGTCTACTGGGTGTGCCCGCTGATCGAGGAATCGGAGGCGCTCCAGCTACAGACTGCCGTCGAGACGTATGAAGCGCTAATCGCCGCGCTGCCGGACCTGCGCGTGGGGCTGGTCCACGGCCGCCTGCCGCCCGCCGAGAAGGCTGCGGTCATGGGCGATTTCAGCGCCAACCGGCTCCAGGTGCTGGTGGCGACCACGGTGATCGAGGTGGGGGTGGATGTGCCGAACGCCTCGCTGATGGTGATCGAGCATGCCGAGCGCTTCGGCCTGGCCCAGCTGCACCAGCTGCGCGGGCGCGTGGGGCGGGGCAGCGCGGAATCGGTCTGCCTGCTGATGTATCAGGCGCCGCTCTCGCCCACGGCGCGCGAGCGGCTGGCCACGATGCGTGAGACCACCGATGGCTTCGAGATCGCCCGGCGCGACCTCCAGATCCGCGGCCCCGGCGAATTCCTGGGCGCGCGCCAGTCGGGCGAGGCCATGCTGCGCTTTGCCGACCTCAACACCGATGCCTGGCTGGTGGACTATGCCCAGGAAGCTGCCGAACTGATGCTGGCGCGCTTCCCCGAGGCCGTGGAAGCGCATCTTCTGCGCTGGCTGGGGGGGCGGGAGCACTTTTTGAAGGCGTGACGGCGCGTAAGACAAGTCTTATATGTGCTTAAGACGATACATTACAGTGCCGATCTGACAGAAGGCGCAATCGAAGTTAAAATCTATCGCCTAACCGAACCTGATAAGTCATGACGCTCACCGAACTCAAGTACATCGTCGCCGTGGCGCGCGAGCGCCATTTCGGCCGGGCGGCCGAGGCGTGCTTCGTTTCGCAGCCGACGCTGTCGGTGGCCATCAAGAAGCTGGAAGACGAGCTGACCGTGCAGATCTTCGAGCGCGGCACCTCCGAGGTGTCGGTGACGGCCATTGGCGAGCAGATCGTGGCCCAGGCCCAGCGCGTGCTGGAGCAGACCATGGCCATCCGCGAGATCGCCAAGCAGGGCAAGGACCCGCTGGCCGGGCCGCTGCGCGTGGGCGTGATCTATACGATCGGGCCGTACCTGTTGCCGATGCTGGTCAAGCAGATGATCGGCACGGTGCCGCAGATGCCGCTGATGCTGCAGGAAAACTATACGAACAAGCTGATCGAACTGCTCAAGCAGGGCGAGATCGACTGCGCGATCATGGCCGAGCCGTTCCCGGATTCGGGCCTGACCGTGCGCCCGCTGTACGACGAGCCCTTCGTGGTGGCCGTGCCGCGCGGCCATCAACTGGCCGAGCAGCGCAGTGTCGATCCGGACGAACTCAAGCAGCAGACCATGCTGCTGCTGGGCAGCGGGCACTGCTTCCGCGACCACGTGCTGGGCGTGTGCCCGGAGCTGTCGCGCTTCTCGCAGGCCGCCGACGGCATCCAGAAGACCTTCGAAGGGTCGTCGCTTGAGACGATTCGCCATATGGTGGCCAGCGGCGTGGGCATTACCGTGCTGCCGCGCACCTCGGTGCCCGACCTGAAGCCGCGCAACGACATGCTCGCCTACGTGCCCTTCGCCGATCCGGTGCCGGACCGCCGCGTGGTGCTGGCGTGGCGCAAGAGCTTCACGCGCCTGCCCGCCATGGAGGCGCTGGCCAATGCGGTGGCGGCGTGCGACCTGGCCGGCGTGAGCCGGATTGGCGACGCGGCGTCCGTGGAAGCGGTGGCCGCCTGAGCGGATTCTCACGACATCCACGTCGACATCGATCACGGCAGGGGCGCTTCCCTGCCGTTTTTGTTTGCGCCGCATTGAGACATAGCCAATCGCTATGCAATAGGTTGATATTATCGAATGTGAAGTTCGATAGATTTTCCTATACTTCACTCATCGACACCCCGCCTGCGGGGCATCCACCGACTGAAGCGGAGAAACACCATGACGATGCTCGACCTGTTCGTGACCGAATTCCAGCAACTGCGCACGGCCGCCGACGAGGGTCCGCGCACCGAGGAAGCCAGCCGCCTGCGCCGCAAGGTGGTGCGCAAGGAGATCGGCATGGCCATCGTCGCGCTGGGCGCGATGGCGATGTTCTTCCACGCGGCGCAGGGTTTTGCCTTCCTCGGCACATAAAGCTAATGCGATAATGGCCGCCGACTGCCCCCCGACAATCTGAATGGCGTGGGCTGGATTCCTCGTGGCTACAAACGGAGCTGAACGACCATGGCAAAGAAGAATGAGATGAGCGTGAACATCGGCATGTCCGACAAGGACCGCAAGAAGATTGCGGAAGGCCTGTCCAAGCTGCTGGCGGATACCTACACCCTCTACCTCAAGACCCACAACTTCCACTGGAACGTGACGGGGCCGATGTTCAACACGCTGCATACGATGTTCGAGACGCAGTACACCGAGCTGGCGCTGGCCGTGGACGCCATCGCCGAGCGGATCCGCGCGCTGGGCTACCCGGCACCGGGCACGTACAAGGAGTACGCGAAGCTGTCGTCGATCGCCGAGGAAGAAGGCGTGCCCGACGCGACCGAGATGATCCGCAAGCTGGTGGAAGGCCAGGAAGCCGTGGTGCGCACCGCGCGCTCGCTGTTCCCGGCCATCGATGCAGCGGGCGACGAGCCCTCGGCCGACCTGCTGACCCAGCGCATGCAGACGCACGAAAAGACCGCGTGGATGCTGCGCGCGATGCTGGCCTGAGTCTGTCTGACCAGCGCACAACGCGTCACGGCTATCCACGCCGCGACGCGTTTTTTGTTTTGTCTCGCCAGAAGTGAACGCAGTCCCCATGTCCGAACATTCCGCCGCCCCGCCGCAACCCCGCCGTCCCGGACGCCTCGCGCTCTACGCGCGGCTGGTGCGGATCGACAAGCCCATCGGTACCCTGCTGCTGCTGTGGCCCACGCTGTGGGCGCTGTGGATGGCTGCCGAAGGGCCGCCCGCCTGGGGTATTTTCTGGATTTTCTTCGTCGGCACGTTCCTGATGCGCTCGTCGGGCTGCGCCATGAACGACTGGGCCGACCGTGACTTCGACAAGCATGTGAAGCGCACCAACGAGCGGCCGCTGACCGCTGGCTACATCGCCGGCTGGGAGGCGCTGGTGGTGGCCGCCGTGCTGGCGCTGGCGGCGTTCGCGCTGATCCTGCCGCTGAACGGGCTGACCAAGGCGCTGGCCGTGGTGGCGGCCGTGGTAGCCGGCACCTATCCGTTCTTCAAGCGATTCTTCGCGATTCCGCAGGCCTACCTCGGCATTGCCTTCGGGTTTGGGATTCCGATGGCGTTCGCGGCGGTGCAGGGGGAGGTGCCCCCCGTGGCGTGGCTGATGCTGCTGGCCAACGTCTTCTGGTCCGTGGCCTACGACACCGCCTATGCGATGGTCGACCGTGACGACGACCTGCTGATCGGCATCAAGACCTCGGCGATCACCTTCGGTCGCTTCGACGTGGCAGCGATCATGCTCTGCTACGCCGGCTTCCTGGGCCTGATGGCCTGGGCTGGCGCGCTGCTGGGGCTGGGCTGGCCGTATTACGCCGGGCTGGTGGGGGCGGCCGGTCTGGCCGGCTACCACTACACGCTGATCCGTGACCGCGACCGCATGAAGTGCTTCGCGGCGTTCCGGCACAACAACTGGCTGGGCGGGGTGGTGTTCGCAGGAACGGCGCTCGCCTACTGGCTGAAGTAAGCGGCCGTTCAGCGTTGGTCCGGACTCCCGCCCGGACTATTCCTCAGTCCGTGCCGAACTCGGCGCCCATCTCGCGGCCCCGGGCCGCCGCCGCGTGCATGGCGCGGACGAAGGCGTCCTGCATCTTGTCCGCGTCCATCGACGTCAGCGCCGCGTAGGTCGTGCCGCCCTTCGATGTCACGCGCTCGCGCAGCAGGGACACCGGCTCCGACGACTCGGCAGCTAGCGCGGCCGCGCCCCGGAACGTCTCCACGCCCAGCTGGCGGCCCTGTTCGGCGGTCAGGCCCATCTCCTTCGCCGCGCGCTCCATGGCTTCGATGAAGTAGAAGACGTAGGCCGGGCCGCTGCCCGAGAGGGCCGTCACGGCGTCGATCTGGTTGTCGTCATCGACCCAGACGCACTGGCCCACGGCTTGCGCCACAGCCGTGGCGATGGCGCGGTCCGCCTTGCTCAGGCCCGGCGCGGCGGCCAGGCCGGTCATGCCCATGCCGGCCAGCGCCGGGGTGTTGGGCATCGCCCGTACCAGGCGCGAGGTGCCCAGCCAGCGGCCCATGTCCTGGAGCCGGATGCCGGCCGCCACGCTGATGATCAGATTGCCCTGGCTGGCGCCCAGATGCGGCACGAGCGGCGCCACGGCGTCGCGGAACTGCTGCGGCTTGACCGCCAGCACGATGACGTGGCTGGCGCCGAAGCGGGCGTCCGGCGCGGCCTGGGTCCGGACGCCGAGCGTCTGTTCCAGCCGCTGGCGGGCATCGTCCGACGGATCGATGACGCAAATGGCGCGCGCGGGCACGCCGCGGGCCACCAGGCCGCCGATCAGGGCGGAGGCCATGTTGCCGCCGCCGAGGAAGCCGAAGGTGAGCGTATCGAGCATGTCTTTCCTTGTCTTTTCCGAATGTTGCCGGGTCGATGCGTGTCGCCCGGCGTTCTTGTGGGTGGGGGGGGCGCTGCGCCGTCAGGCGCGCGCGCCGAAAATCGCGGTGCCGATGCGCACCAGTGTGGCGCCCTCGGTGATGGCCGCGCCCATGTCCGCGGACATGCCCATCGAGAGCGTGTCTACGTGTAGACCGGATTGCCGGAGTTGATCAAGCAACCCGCGCAGCGCCGCGAACGGCCGGCGCTGGGCCTCCGGGTCGTCGGCCGGCGCCGGAATCGCCATCAGCCCGCGCAGCCGCAGGTTCGGCAGGGCGGCGATGGCCTGCGCCAGCGGCAGTACCTCGGCCGGCGCCACGCCGCTCTTGCTGGCCTCTTCGCTGATATTGACCTGGATGCAGACCTGGAGCGGCGCCATGCCCACCGGCCGCTGGGCCGACAGCCGCTCGGCGATCTTCAGCCGGTCGATGGCGTGGACCCAGTCGAACTGCTCGGCCACCGGCCGGGTCTTGTTACTTTGCAGCGGGCCGATGAAATGCCAGGCGATCCGGTCGCGCAGGTCGGCCAGGGCGGCGATCTTGTCGAGGCCTTCCTGGACGTAGTTTTCCCCGAAAGCGGCCTGCCCGGCCTGGAAAGCCGCCCGCACGGTGGCCGGCGCGACGGTCTTGGAGACGGCCAGCAGGGTGACCGCGGACGGGTCCCTGCCGGCTTGTTGTGCAGCCGCCGCGATGTCATTTAGCACGGCTTGCAAGTTGGCGGCGATTACAGACATAATCCGGCGGACATACCAAAGAAGTACACAACAACAAGTCGTATATTAGGGTGGGGTCATTATAGATGGACATCGCGCAGCTATTGGCTTTTGCGGTCAAGAACAAGGCATCCGATCTCCACCTCTCGGCAGACATGCCGCCGATGGTGCGTATTCACGGGGATATGCGGCGGATCAACGTGGCGGCCATGGGCCACAAGGACGTCCACGCCATGGTGTACGACATCATGAGCGACGTTCAGCGCAAGAGCTACGAAGAACGCCTCGAGGTCGACTTCTCGTTCGAGATTGCCGGCCTGTCACGGTTCCGGGTCAATGCCTACACCACGCAGCGCGGCTCCGCCGCCGTGTTCCGGACCATTCCGTCGAAAGTCCTGACGCTCGATGACCTCCATGCACCGGCCGTGTTCGCGGACCTCTGCATCAAGCCACGCGGTCTCGTGCTCGTGACCGGCCCGACCGGCTCGGGCAAGTCGACCACGCTGGCGGCCATGGTCGATCACCGCAACGACAACGACATGGGTCACATCCTCACGGTGGAAGACCCGATCGAATTCGTCCACACCTCCAAGAAAAGCCTGATCAACCAGCGCGAACTGGGCCCGCACACGCATTCGTTCTCGAACGCGCTGCGCTCGGCGCTGCGTGAGGATCCGGACGTGATCCTGGTGGGCGAATTGCGTGACCTGGAAACCATCCGGCTGGCGCTGACCGCCGCCGAAACCGGCCACCTGGTCTTCGCCACGCTGCACACGAGTTCCGCCGCCAAGACCATCGACCGGGTCGTGGACGTGTTCCCGCCCGAGGAAAAGGACATGGTGCGGACCATGCTGTCGGAATCGCTCGAGGCCGTGATCTCCCAGACGCTGCTCAAGACGCGCGACGGCAACGGCCGGACCGCGGCGCACGAGATCATGATCGCCACGCCCGCCATCCGCCACCTGATCCGCGAGAACAAGATCGCGCAGATGTACTCGATGATGCAGACGTCGAGCGGTATGGGCATGCAGACGCTCGACCAGTGCCTGAGCGACCTGATCAAGCGTGGCATGATCAACTACAACGACGCGCGGGCGATTGCCAAGAATCCCGACGCCTTCATGGGCTAAGGGGAGGCCGACGCCATGCTCGACCGCGAATCCGCCGCGAAGTACATCAACGACCTGCTAGAGCTGATGGTCAACAACCGCGGCTCGGACCTGTTCATCACGTCCGAATTCCCGCCGGCCATCAAGGTGGACGGCAAGATCACGCCCGTCTCTCAGCAGCCGCTCAACCCGGCGCAGGCGCTGGGCCTGGTCCGTTCGATCATGAACGAGCGCCAGGTGAAGGAATTCGACGAAAGCCGCGAGTGCAACTTCGCGATTACCGCGCCGAACGCCGGGCGCTTCCGCGTCTCGGCCTTCATCCAGCAGGGCAAGGCCGGCATGGTGGTGCGGACGATCAACACGCGCATTCCGTCGGTGGAAGACCTGGACCTGCCCACGTCGCTCCATGAGATCGTCATGGCCAAGCGCGGGCTGGTAATCGTGACCGGCGCCACGGGCTCGGGCAAGTCCACCTCGCTGGCGGCCATGCTCGACCACCGCAACGCGCACTCGTACGGCCACATCATCACGATCGAGGACCCGATCGAGTACGTGCACGCGCACCAGAACTGCGTCGTCACGCAGCGCGAGGTCGGCATTGACACCGAGTCGTGGCACGTGGCGCTGAAGAACACCCTGCGCCAGGCGCCGGATGTGATCCTGATCGGCGAAATCCGCGACCGCGACACCATGGAATACGCGATGCAGTACGCCGAGACGGGCCACCTGTGCCTGGCCACGCTGCACGCCAACAACGCCAACCAGGCCATCGACCGGATCATCAACTTCTTCCCCGAGGAGAAGCGCCAGCAGCTGCTGATCGACCTGTCGCTGAACCTCAAGGCGATGATCTCGCAGCGGCTGCTGCCGCGCGCCGGCCGCAAGGGCCGCGTGCCGGCCGTGGAGATCATGATCGGAACGCCGCTGGTGGCCGACCTGATCTTCAAGGGCGAGATCCACGAGCTCAAGGAAGTTATCAAGAAGTCCCGTGAGCAGGGCATGATCTCCTTCGACCAGGCGTTGTTCGAACTGTACGAGGAAGAGAAGATCGCCTACGAGGACGCGCTCAAGAACGCCGACTCGCTGAATGACCTGCGCCTGATGATCAAGCTCCACAGCGCCCGCCACCGCGACGCCGACCTGGGTGCCGGCACCGAGCACCTGAACGTCATTTGATCGGACGACCGGCGGGCGCGGTATGCTCGCGGTTGTCTGCAATGCATTCTCCGGAGCCGCCATGAGCAACGTCTACCAGTTCGAAGCGAAGTCCCTGTCCGGCCAGCCGGTGCCGCTGGCCGATTTCCACGGCAAGGTGCTGCTGATCGTCAACACGGCCAGCGAGTGCGGCTTCACGCCCCAGTACGCCGGGCTGGAGGCGCTGCACGAGGCCTACGAGCCGCGCGGCCTGGCGGTGCTCGGCTTCCCCTGCAACCAGTTCGGCAAGCAGGAGCCGGGCGACGCGGCGCAGATCGGCCAGTTCTGCGAGACGCGCTTCCAGGTCAAGTTTCCGATGTTCGAGAAGATCGAGGTCAACGGCGCCGGTGCCCATCCGCTCTACAAGTGGCTGACCTCGGAAAAGCCCGGCGTGCTCGGCACCCAGGGCATCAAGTGGAACTTCACCAAGTTCCTGCTGCGCCGCGATGGCACGGTCTTCAAGCGCTACGCACCGACGACCAAGCCCGAGGACATCCGCGCGGATATCGAGACGCTGCTGAGCGATCCGGCAGCCTGATGGGTCAGCCGGGCCTGACTGGCCTCAGCCCGGCATATCGGACTGCACCGCGCGCAGGAAGCCGTTGAGCGAGCGGTCCGGCGTCTCGTGGAATTGCTCGTCGAGGATCTCGATGGTGCGGCAGCGGTCCAGCCGGAAGCTGCGATAGTCGGACCGCGCCGTGCACCACGCCGCCAGCAGCCAGACATTGCCCCAGAAGAACAGCCCCAGCGGCTGCACCACGCGCTCGGTGACGCGCTGCTGGGCATCGATATAGTCGAGCCGCAGCAGCCGTTGCGCGCCAATGGCGCCATGCACGGTGTCGAAGGCCTCGCGCACGGCCGGATGGTTGAGGTACTCGGGCGCGAAAATCCGGCTCTGCTGCGCCGCCACGCGGCGCGGGGGCGGCAGGGCGGCCATCAGCTTCTCCAGCGCCGGATCCGCCGCCGCGGCCAGCGCGCCGCCGCCCCAGGCCTTGAGCAGGCGCAGGCCGGCGACCATCGCTTCCACTTCCATCGCGGTGAACATCAGCGGCGGCACATCGTAATCCGGCCGCAGCCGGTAGCCGATGCCAGCCTCGCCCTCCACAGGCACCCCCGACAGCGACAGCGCCTGGATGTCACGGTAGACCGTGCGCTCGGACACGCCTAGCCGCTGCGCCAGCAATGCCGCCGTGGTCAGCCGGCGGCCACGCAGGACCTGCACGATCTGGAAGAGGCGGTCGGCACGGCGGCTCATGGGCTGGGGAAGAATGAAGGAGGCGGGGGGCCGGATGGGCGCATCATGCCCGCCGGCTCCTGACAGCGTACTGTCAGGAGGGTGTCAGGGGTGGCAGGGGAACCCGCCCCGGTCAGTGGGGCATCCATGCCGCCAGCACCGGCACCACGATGGCGGTCAGCACGCCGTTCAGGCCCATGCCCAGCGCGGCGAAGGCGCCGGCCTCCTGGTTGACCTGGAACGCGCGCGCCGTGCCGATGCCGTGGGCCGCCACGCCGGTGGCGAAGCCGCGAATCACGTAGTCGCGCACGCGCAGCATGTTGAGCAGGCCGGTGGTGCTGACCGCGCCGATGATGCCGGTGGCCATCACCAGCACGGCCGTCAGCGAGGGCAGGCCGCCGATCTTCTCGGACACCCCCATGGCGATCGGGATCGTGACCGACTTGGGCGCCAGCGAGCGCACCACCTCGGGCGACGCCCCCAGCGCGTAGGCGATGCCCACCGCCGACACCACGGCCACCAGCGATCCCGCCACCAGCCCGCAAAGCAGCGGGAAGACGTGCGCGCGCAGCTTCGGCAACTGGGTGTAGAGCGGCACCGCCAGTGCCACCGTGGCCGGCCCGAGCAGGAAGTGGACGAACTGCGCCCCGTCGAAGTAGGTCTTGTACGGCGTGCCGGTCACGGTCAGCACGGTGACGAGGATGGCCACCGAGATCATCACCGGGTTGGCCAGCGGCGAGTACCGCGCGCGCTCGTAGATCCGGAACGCGAAGACGTAGGCGATCAGCGTGGCGGTGAGCCCGATCAGCGGGCTGGCCGACAGGTAGACCCAGATCTCGTTCAGACGCGGCGACATCATGGCTGCGCCCCGCTATCGGCAGCTTCGGCGGCTTCGGCCTGGGGCGGCGCCGGCTTGCGCATCAGCGCCCGGGTGACCAGCGCGGTCACGACGATGGCCAGCCAGGTGGAGATGACCAGCGCGACGACAATCGGCATCCATTCGCCGCCAATCCGGTTGGCGTGGACCATGATGCCGACGCCGGCCGGCACGAACAGCAGCGACAGGTGCTTGAGCAGCTCGCTGGTGGTGTTCTGGATGATGGGGAGCAGGCGGTTGTCGAAGACCAGCCAGCCGAAGAGCAGGAGCATGCCGATCACAGGACCGGGCACGGGCAGGCGCAGCGCGTAGCTGATCACCTCGCCCACGGTCTGGAAGACCAGCAGGATGGCAAACGTCTGGAGCATGGGGGCGCATCAGGGTCGAAATGTGCCGACATGGTACTCCGATGGCGCGGGCCGTGTTTTGCTCCCCCCTCCCTTTGGGAGAGGGGCTGGGGGAGAGGGCAGGCGCATCCACGAAGCGTCACCGCCCAGTTCGCTCAATCCCTCTCCCCCGACCCCTCTCCAACAAGCGGGCGAGGGGAGAACTCCCTACGCGCAGACCATGCGCTCCACCAGTTCCACCCAGTGCATCACCGGCGTGTCGGTGCCGCTTTGCAGGTGCGTGATGCAGCCAATATTGGCCGAGACGATGGCATCGGGCGAGGAGGCCTGGAGCTTGGCGAGCTTGTCGTCGCGCAGCGGATAGGACAACTCCGGCTGCAGCACCGAGTACGTACCCGCCGAGCCGCAGCACAGGTGGCTGTCGGCGCAGAGCCGCACCTCGATGCCCAGGCCGGTCAGTAGCGCCTCCACCTTGCCGCGGATCTGCTGGCCGTGCTGAAGCGTACAGGGCGGATGGTAAGCCACGCGCCGGCCCTCGCGCGGCACGGCGCCGGCCAGCTTGTGCAGGTCGTCGGCGAAGTCGGGCAGGATCTCGGACAGGTCGCGCGTCATCGCCGAAACCCGTGCCGCGCGCTCCGCGTAGGCGCGGTCGTGGCGCAGCAGGTGGCCGTAGTCCTTCACCATCACGCCGCAGCCGGAGGCCGTCATGACGATGGCCTCCGCGCCGGATTCGATATAGGGCCACCAGGCGTCGATGTTGGCGCGCATATTGTCCAGCCCGCCGTCGTGGTCGCCGGTGTGGAAGCGGATCGCGCCGCAGCAGCCGGCCTCGCTCGCCACCACCAGTTGCACGCCGAGCTTGTCCAGCACGCGCGCGGTGGCCACGTTGATGTTGGGCGACATCGCCGGCTGCACGCAGCCGTCCAGCAGCAGCATCTTGCGGGTGTGCGTGGTGCGCGGCCACGGCCCCGTCGGCGAGGTGATCGCCGGCAGCTTGTTGCGCAGCGCCACCGGCAGCATCGGACGCATCATCTGGCCGAGCTTCAGCGCCGGGCCGAACAGCTTCGGCCGGGTCAGCCCCTCGCGCAGCAGCCAGCGCGCCATCCGCTCTTTTGCGGGGCGGTGGATGCCTTGCGCCTCGAGCCGCTCATCCACCACCTTCCGGCCGATGTCGACCAGCCGCCCGTACTTCACGCCGGACGGGCAGGTCGATTCGCAGTTGCGGCAGGTCAGGCAGCGGTCCAGGTGCAGCCGCGTGCTTTCCGTCACGGGCTGGCCCTCGAGCATCTGCTTCATCAGGTAGATGCGGCCGCGCGGGCCGTCCAGCTCATCGCCGAGCAACTGGTAGGTGGGGCAGGTGGCGGTGCAGAAGCCGCAGTGCACGCACTTGCCGACGATGGACTTGGCTTCTTCGCCTTCGGGCGTGTTGCGCAGGAATTCGGCCAGTGTGGTTTGCATGGTTCGGGGGGCTTGGGCGGTGGGCGGCTCAGAGGCCGGTGTACAGGCGCTGCGGATTGAAGATGCCGGCGGGGTCGAAGGTGGCCTTCAGCCGCTTGTGGATGGCGGCCAGCGGGGCCGACAGCGGCGTGAACACGCCGACTGCCTTGTCGCCGTTGCGGAACAGCGTGGCGTGGCCGCCGGCAGCCTGGGCGATGGCGCGCACCGAATCGGCCGAGACCGTGGCGGGGTCGCCCTCGGGCGCCAGCCACCAGCGCTGGCCGCCGCCCCATTCCACAAGCTGCGCGCCGGGCAGGTCCAGCGGCGGGGCGATGGGCGGCACGGCAATGCGCCACAGTGCGCGGCCATGGTCTTTGGTGTGGGCCGGGGCGAAGAAGGGGTGGGACTGCTCGCGCAGCGCGGCCCAGAGCGCGAGCGCCTCGCCGGGCTCGACGCGATCGCCGCCCAGCTTCTCGCACGCGGCGCGCACGGCCGCCGTGGCGCCCGAGAGCCGCACGTCAAGCACGCCGTCCTGCCACGCCGACGCCGCGATCGGCAGCGGCTGGCCGCCCCAGCGGTTCAGGCGCTCGATGGCTTCGGCCTGCGGCAGCGCAAAGCGGAGCGTGGCGTCGTCGAACGGTATCGGCAGCACCTTCAGCGAGACCTCCAGGATCAGGCCGAGCGTGCCGAGCGAGCCGGTCAGCAGCCGCGAGACGTCATAGCCGGCCACGTTCTTCATCACCTGCCCGCCGAAGTTGAGCACCTCGCCGCGCCCGTCCATCAGCTGCACACCGAGCACGAAATCGCGCAGCGCGCCCACCGACTGCCGGCGCGGGCCGGACAGCCCGGCCGCCACGGCGCCGCCCAGCGTGGCGATGCCGGGCGCGGCGAAATGCGGCGCCTCGAAGGCCAGCATCTGGCGACGTTCGGCCAGCGCGGTCTCGATCTCGGCCAGCGGCGTGCCGCAGCGTGCCGTGACCACCAGCTCCGCCGGGTCATAGTCGACGATGCCGGCGTAGGGGCGGGTGTCGAGCACGGTGCCGACCAGCGCCTGGCCGTAGAAGTCCTTGCTGCCGCCGCCGCGCAGGCGCAGCGGGGCGCGGCTGTCGCCGGCCTGGCGGATGGCATCGCGAAAGGCGTCGAGTGTGGCTTCCATATGGGGGACCCTTGGCGTTTTTTGTTGGGTTGTCGTCGAATCAGGGCTGGCGCGGCGGCGTCTTGCCGGGGCCGCCGAGATCCTCGAACCCCGTCGGGTTCTCGACCTGATAGGGAGGCAGCACCGTCCCGCAATGCTTGCAGAAGCCCGCGTCGGGGTCGTGCCCCTCGGTCAGGCAGTGCTCGCAACAGCGCGTGGTCAGCGGCCGCCGGATGATGCTGGCCGCCAGTTCCGCGCCGACGATGCCGGTCGGGAAGGCGATGATCCCGTAGCCGAGCAGGATGGTCAGCGAGGTGATGAACTGCCCGATGGGCGTGCGCGGCACGATGTCGCCGAAGCCGGTCGTGGTCAGCGTGACGATGGCCCAGTACATGCTGACCGGGATGCTGGTGAAGCCGTGCCGCGGGCCTTCCACCACGTACATGATCGTGCCGAGGATGATCGTGATGATGAACACGGTGCCCAGGAACACGAAAATCTTGCGGCGGCTGTTGGACAGCGCCATGGCCAGGATCTGGGCTTCCTCGAAATAGACCGTGAGCTTGAGGATCCGGAACACGCGCAGCAGCCGCAGCAGCCGCACGTCGATCAGGAAGGCCAGTTCTGGCACGAAGAACGCGGCCCAGGTCGGGATGATCGAGATGAAGTCGATGATGCCGAAGAAGCTGAACGCGTAGCGCAGCGGCCGGCGCACCACCAGCAGCCGCATCACGTACTCGGCCGTGAACAGCAGCGTGAACATCCACTCCAGCAGCGTGAACGCCAGCCCGGCGCGCGCGTTGATCGACGGCACGCTGTCCAGCATCACGATGGCCACGCTGGTCACGATGGCGATCAGCAGCACGATGTCGAACAGGCGCCCCTGGCGCGTGTCGGCCTCGAAGATGATCGTGTACCAGCGCTGGCGCCAGCCGGCTTCGGGCTGGCCCAGGCGCTGCCGGGTGCGCGCGTTGAGGAAGCGCTCCTGGCGGGCGTCCCGTTGGTGGGTGTTGGGGTTGGGCATGGGTGGCGATGGTGAGCGGGTAGCGGTGGGGCGCGTGGCCCGCCCGGTACCCGCCCGCGCTCAGAAGCGCGGCAGGTCCGGATGCGGCAGCAGGCCGCGCCTGACGTGCATCTTGCCGTACTCGGCGCAGCGCGCCAGCGTCGGGATGGCCTTGTCCGGGTTCAGCAGCCGGGCCGGGTCGAAGGCGGCCTTCACGCCGAAGAACGCATCGCGCTCGGCCGGCGAGAACTGCACGCACATCGAATTCAGCTTCTCCACGCCCACGCCGTGCTCGCCGGTGACGGTGCCGCCCAGTTCCACGCAGGACTCCAGGATGTCGGCACCGAACAGTTCGGCGCGATGCCATTCGTCGAGGTCCTCGCCGTTGAACAGGATCAGCGGGTGCATGTTGCCATCGCCGGCATGGAAGACGTTGATGCAGCGCAAGGCGTACTTGCGTTCCATCGCCTCGATCCGCTTGAGCAGCGTGCCGATGTGCTTGCGCGGGATCGTGCCGTCCATGCAGTAGTAGTCGGGCGAGATGCGCCCGGCGGCCGGGAAGGCGTTCTTGCGCCCGCTCCAGAAGCGCAGCCGTTCGGCCTCGCTCTGCGACACCGTGATCCGCGTGGCGCCCGAGCGGCGCAGCACCTCGCTCATCCGCTCGATCTCCTCGGCCACTTCCTCGGGCGTGCCGTCCGATTCGCACAGCAGGATGGCGGCGGCGTCGAGGTCGTAGCCCGCCTTGACGAACTCCTCCACGGCGGCCGTGGCGGGCTTGTCCATCATCTCCAGGCCGGCCGGGATGATGCCGGCGGCAATCACGTCGGCCACGGCGTTGCCGCCTTTTTCCACATCGTCGAAGCTGGCCATGATGACCTGCGCGAGCTGCGGCTTGGGAATCAGCCGGACCGTGATCTCGGTGGCGACGGCCAGCATGCCCTCGGAGCCGATCAGCGTGGCCAGCAGGTCCAGTCCCGGCGCGTCGGGCGCCTCGGAGCCGAAGACCACCACATCGCCCTCCATCGTCACGGCGCGCACGCGCAGCACGTTGTGCACGGTGAGGCCGTACTTGAGGCAGTGCACGCCGCCCGAGTTCTCGGCCACGTTGCCGCCGATGGAGCAGGCGATCTGCGAGGACGGGTCGGGTGCGTAATAGAGATTGTGCGGCGCGGCGGCCTCGGAGATGGCGAGGTTGCGCACGCCGGGCTGGACCACGGCGGTGCGCGAGTAGGAATCGACCGAGAGGATGCGCTTGAACTTGGCCAGCGACAGCACCAGCCCGCCGGCGATGGGCATCGCCCCGCCCGAGAGGCTCGTGCCGGAGCCGCGCGGCACTACCGGCACCCCGAGTTCGTGGCACAGGCGCAGGATGGCGCAGACCTGTTCCTCGGTGTCGGGCAGGACCACGGCGTCGGGCACCTGGCGGTAGGCGGCCAGGCCATCGCACTCGTACGGCACGGTGTCCTCGGCCTTCCAGAGCACGGCGGCAGGCGGGAGGATGCGGGCCAGGCCGGCCAGCAGCGCGGCGCGGGGGCCGTCGGCCTGCGTGGCAGCGCCGGCCAGGGTGTGGGCGTCTTGCGGGGCGTTCATGGCAACTCCTTGACGAGCCGGCCGCCGCGCATCGCTTCACGCACCCGGCCGGGACGGCAGACTATAGCGCAGGCCCCCTGCCACGGGAGCCTTCGCCCACGTGAATTCGGCATGGCAAGCCGATCAAAACTGCTCATGCCATGCGCCCCGGCCCGGCTGGCGCGCGCTTCTCTCTCCAGCCTAGTGGCCCGGACGCTACCAGTCCAGCCCGAGCAGCCAGTCGACGAAGTAGCGCGCCTCTGGCTGGAGCGGCGCTTGCTCGCGCTCGACGATGTAGTAGCCGTGCGGCGAGACCGATTCCACATCGAGCAGCTTGACCATCTGTCCGGCGGCCAGCCACTGGCGCGCCATGCGCTGGCGCACCAGTCCCACGCCCTGGTTCGAGACGATGGCTTCCAGCATCAGGCCGATATCGTTGAATTGCGGGCCGGTCTGGGGCTCCGGCCAGTCGAGCCCGGCGGTCTCGAACCACGGCCGCCACGGCTCCAGCGGACTGCGCAGCAGCACGAGGTTGTGCAGGTCGTCTGGCTTGGCGATGGCGCGCCCGTTGACCCGCTCGTAGTACTCCCGCCCGCACGCCGGAAACACCGGTTCGACTAGCAGTTTCGTGGTTTTGAGGCCCGAATAGCGTCCCGTGCCGTAGCGGATCTCGACATCGGTGTCCTCGGCCTTCACATCGAGGAAGGGCACGGACAGGTGCAGTTCCAGGTCGATATGGGGGTAGAGCGCGCCGAACTCGGGCAGGCGCGGCACCAGGTGCTGCCGGCCGAACGTCGGCGGAATGGCCACCCGCAGCCGCGTGCGCAGCTTGTTGTACTCGGGGCGGGCCAGTTCGTTGAGGGACTTCAGCGCGTCCTGCACATTGCGCTGGTAGCGCGTGCCGGCGGCGGTGAGCCGCAGCGCGGCGTTGGAGCGCACGAACAGGTCGTCGCCCCATAATTCCTCCAGATTCTTGATGCGGTGCGAGACCGCGCTGGGCGTGACGGACAGTTCTTCCGCCGCACGCGCGAAGCTGCCAAGCCGCGCGGCGGCCTCGAACGCGATCAGCAGGTGCAGGGGCGGGACGCGGTGGAACACCGATGCCATGGCGCGGGCCCCCGGTCAGCGCGCCGCGCTGAAGATCTTGCCCGGATTCAGAATCTGATTGGGATCGAGCGCCGCCTTGATCGCCCGCATCAGGTCCAGTGCGTCCTCGCCGTGCTCCTGCACGAGGAAACCCATCTTGTGCAGCCCCACGCCGTGCTCGCCGGTGCAGGTGCCGCCCATGGCCAGCGCCCGTTCGACGATGCGGCGGTTGATGTCCTCCGCCTCGGCCATTTCCTCGGGCTTGGCCGGGTCGACCAGGATCGCCACGTGGAAGTTGCCATCGCCGACATGGCCGACGATGGGGCAGGGCAGCTGCGAGGCGTTCAGGTCGCGCTCGGTCTCGGTCACGCAGTCGGCCAGGCGGGAAATCGGCACGCAGACGTCGGTTGTCACGGACTTGCAGCCGGGCTTGAGCTGCAGCATCGCAAAGTAGGCCGTATGGCGCGCATTCCAGAGCCGGCTGCGGTCTTCGGGGCGCGTGGCCCATTCGAAGCCCTGGCCGCCGTGCTCGTCGGCAATCTGCTGCACGGTTTCGGCCTGCTCGCGCACGCCGGCCTCGGTGCCGTGGAACTCGAAGAACAGGTGCGGGGTTTCCGGCAGCGTGAGGTTGTCGTGGCGGTTGATCGCGCGGATGGCCAGCGCATCGACGAACTCCACGCGGGCCACCGGCACGCCAAGCTGGATGGTCTGGATCGTGGCGCGCACGGCGTCGCCCATGCTCGGGAACGCGCACACGGCGGCCGAGATCGCTTCCGGCTGCGGGTAGAGCCGCACGGTGACCTCGGTGATGATGCCGAGCGTGCCTTCGCTGCCGACGAACAGCCGGGTCAGGTCATAGCCGGCCGACGACTTGCGCGCCTGGGTGCCGGTGCGGATCACGCGGCCGTCCGCCGTGACCACGGTCAGGGCCAGCACGTTCTCGCGCATCGTGCCGTAGCGGACCGCGTTGGTGCCGGAGGCGCGCGTGGCGCACATCCCGCCCAGCGAGGCATCGGCGCCCGGGTCGATCGGGAAGAACAGCCCGGTGTCCTTGATTTCCTGGTTCAGCTGCTTGCGGGTCACGCCCGGCTGCACCGTCACGGTCAGGTCCTCGGGATGCACCGCCAGCACGCGGTTCATCTGGGAGAGGTCCAGGCTGATGCCCCCGGCCACGGCCAGCAGGTGGCCTTCGAGCGACGATCCGGCGCCGTAGGGGATCAGCGGCACCCCATGCTGGTTGCAGAGGCTGGCCAGTTCGGCGATTTCCTCGGTGGTGTGGGCGAAGACCACGGCGTCCGGGGCGGCGGGCGGGAACGGGGATTCGTCGCGGCCATGGTGGGCGCAGACGCCGGCCGAGGTGGAAAACCGTTCGCCGAAGCGGGCGGCCAGTGTCTCGGCCAGGGCAACGGGAAGGGGACGGCGCGCCAGGGCGGCGGCGGGCGTGGGGTGGTTCATGCTTTTGTCTCCGGCGAATCCCGCCATTCTACGCCGTCCGCGTCACGCGGCGGACCGCATCGCGGCGCCCGGAACCCGCCCCGAAGCCCGGGTTCGGGGCCATAATTGCGCCACTTCAAACCAAGACGAGGGAGACCGGCATGGGTAACCGCCTGTCCAAGATCGCCACCCGCACCGGTGACGCCGGCACCACCGGGCTGGGCGACGGCAGCCGCACGGGCAAGAACAGCGAGCGCATCGCCGCCATCGGCGACGTGGACGAACTGAATTCCCACATCGGCCTGCTGCTGACCGAGCCGGACCTGCCGGATGACGTGCGCGCCGCCCTGCTCCATATCCAGCACGACCTGTTCGACCTGGGCGGCGAGCTGTCGATTCCGGGCTACACGCTGCTCAAGGAAGCGCAGGTGATCCAGCTGGACGACTGGCTGGCGCACTACAACGCGAACCTGCCCCGGCTGGCGGAGTTCATCCTGCCGGGCGGCAGCCGCGCCGCCGCCCAGGCCCACGTCTGCCGTACGGTGTGCCGCCGGGCGGAGCGGGCGCTGGTGGCGCTGGGCGCCACCGAGGCCCTCAACGAGGCGCCGCGCCAGTACCTGAACCGGCTCTCGGACCTGCTGTTCGTGCTCGCCCGGGTGCTGAATCGGGCCGGCGGCGGCACCGACGTCCTCTGGCAGCGCGAGCGGCAGTCCTGATATCCGCCAAAAAAGATAACAATAAGCCACTTTTTGGCCGCTCCCGACGCAGGCACGGTGCTACCCCGCAAAACCGAGAAAATTACTCGGAATTGCGGGTTCTGCCCTTGAAATGCCCCCGGACGGCCACATTTCGCACTCAGGTTGAATTGCAGCCGCTGCGCCAAAGCAGGGCTCAATAGGAGAGAACACAAATGGGTAAGATCATCGGTATCGACTTGGGTACCACCAATAGCTGCGTTGCGATCCTGGAAGGCAACACGCCGAAGGTCATCGAGAACGCCGAAGGCACGCGCACCACCCCGTCGATCATCGCCTACATGGAAGATGGCGAGATCCTGGTCGGCGCGCCGGCCAAGCGCCAGGCGGTCACGAATCCGCGCAACACGCTGTACGCCGTGAAGCGCCTGATCGGCCGCAAGTTCGAAGAAAAGGAAGTGCAGAAGGACATCGGCCTGATGCCCTACGCCATCGTCAAGGCCGATAACGGCGACGCATGGGTGGGCGCGCGTGACCAGAAGCTGGCCCCGCCGCAGGTGTCCGCCGAAGTGCTGCGCAAGATGAAGAAGACCGCCGAGGACTACCTGGGCGAGCCGGTGACCGAAGCCGTGATCACCGTGCCGGCTTACTTCAACGACTCGCAGCGTCAGGCGACCAAGGACGCCGGCCGCATCGCGGGCCTGGACGTCAAGCGCATCATCAACGAGCCGACTGCCGCCGCGCTGGCGTTCGGCATGGACAAGAACGAGAAGGGCGACCGCAAGATCGCCGTGTATGACCTCGGCGGCGGCACGTTCGACATCTCGATCATCGAGATCGCGGACGTGGACGGCGAGAAGCAGTTCGAAGTGCTGTCGACCAACGGCGACACCTTCCTCGGTGGCGAGGACTTCGACCAGCGCATCATCGACTACATCATCGGCGAGTTCAAGAAGGACCAGGGCGTTGACCTGTCCAAGGACGTGCTGGCGCTGCAACGCCTGAAGGAAGCCGCTGAAAAGGCCAAGATCGAGCTGTCCAGCTCGCAGCAGACCGAGATCAACCTGCCGTACATCACGGCGGATGCCTCGGGTCCGAAGCACTTGAACCTGAAGATCACGCGCGCCAAGCTGGAAGCGCTGGTGGAAGACCTGATCAAGCGCACGATCGACCCGTGCCGCACCGCCATCAAGGATGCGGGCGTCAAGGTGGGCGATATCGACGACGTGATCCTGGTCGGCGGCATGACCCGCATGCCCAAGGTGCAGGAGCAGGTGCGCGAGTTCTTCGGCAAGGAAGCGCGTAAGGACGTGAACCCGGACGAAGCCGTGGCCGTCGGTGCCGCCATCCAGGGCTCGGTGCTGTCGGGCGACCGTACCGACGTGCTGCTGCTGGACGTGACGCCGCTGTCGCTGGGCATCGAGACGCTGGGCGGCGTGATGACCAAGATGATCAGCAAGAACACGACCATCCCGACCAAGCACGCACAGGTCTTCTCGACGGCTGACGACAACCAGCCGGCGGTGACGATCAAGGTGTTCCAGGGCGAGCGCGAGATGGCCAGCGGCAACAAGCTGCTGGGCGAGTTCAACCTGGAAGGCATTCCGCCGTCGCCGCGTGGCACGCCGCAGATCGAGGTCTCGTTCGACATCGACGCCAACGGCATCCTGCACGTGGGCGCCAAGGACAAGGCCACCGGCAAGGAAAACCGCATCACTATCAAGGCGAACTCGGGTCTGTCGGAAGACGAGATCCAGCGCATGGTGAAGGACGCCGAGGCCAACGCCGAGGAAGACAAGCGCGCCCGTGAGCTGGCCGATGCCCGCAATCAGGCCGATGCGCTGGTCCACTCGACCCGCAAGGCCGTGATCGAGCATGGCGACAAGCTCGAGGCCGGCGAGAAGGAAAAGATCGAAGTCGCGATCAAGGAACTGGAAGACGCCGCACGCGGCGGCGACAAGGCCGAGATCGAAACCAAGATCAACGCGCTGTCCGAAGCGAGCCAGAAGCTGGGCGAGAAGGTCTACGCCGACATGCAGGCCAAGGCCGGTGAAGCCGGCGGTGCAGCCGGTGCCGCGGGCGGCCAGCAGCAGCAGTCCCAGGCGCAGCCGCAGGACGATAACGTCGTGGACGCCGAGTTCAAGGAAGTGAACGACAAGAAGTAAGCGGGAATCAGCGGGAGCGGCGCAGGTGCATCCAGCGCCACTCCCGCCCCGACGCCGGGCGATGGTGTTCTGACACAGGGTGAGAAACCGTGGTCGAACACCTCGCTCGGCTTTTTTGCTATTCGCCCGACCGGTGATTCTTTGCCGGGCAGGCCAATCAGGTAAGAGCCACCATGGCAAAACGTGACTATTACGAAGTGCTCGGGGTAGGCAAGAACGCGAGCGACGAAGAGATCAAGAAGGCTTATCGCAAGCTCGCGATGAAGTACCACCCGGACCGCAATCCGGACAGCAAGGAAGCGGAAGACAAGTTCAAGGAGGGCAAGGAAGCGTACGAGATGCTCTCCGACCCCGAGAAGAAGGCGGCCTACGACCAGTATGGCCACGCCGGCGTGGACCCGAACATGGCTGGCGGCTTCGGCGGCGGCCAGGGCTACGGCGGGTTTGCCGAAGCCTTCGGCGACATCTTCGGCGACATCTTCGGCCAGCAGGGCGGCCAGCGTCGCGGCAACGGCCCGCAGGCCTACCGTGGCGCCGACCTGCGCTACAGCATGGAAATCTCGCTGGAGCAGGCCGCGCATGGCCACGAGGCGCAGATCCGCGTGCCGCACTGGGAAGACTGCGAACACTGCCACGGCAATGGCGCCGAGCCGGGATCGTCGGTGGAAACCTGCCCGACCTGTAACGGCGTGGGCCAGGTGCGTGTGTCGCAAGGCTTCTTCACGATGCAGCAGACCTGCCCGAAGTGCCACGGCAGCGGCAAGTTCATCCCCAAGCCGTGCGTGAAGTGCCATGGCCAGGGCAAGCTGAAGTCGCAGAAGACGCTGGAAGTGAAGATTCCGGCCGGCATCGACGAAGGCATGCGCATCCGCTCGTCGGGCAATGGCGAGCCGGGCATCAACGGCGGCCCCCCGGGCGACCTGTATGTGGAAGTGCACATCAAGGCGCACGAGGTATTCGAGCGTGATGGCGATGACCTGCACTGCCAGATGCCGATCTCCTTCGCCACGGCGGCGCTGGGCGGCGAACTGGAAGTGCCGACGCTGGGCGGCCGCGCCAGCTTCCCGGTGCCGGAAGGCACGCAGGGCGGCAAGACGTTCCGGCTGCGTGGCAAGGGCATCAAGGGTGTGCGGTCGGGCTATCCCGGCGACCTCTACGTCCATGTGAACGTGGAAACGCCGGTCAAGCTGACCGAGGCCCAGAAGGACATGCTGCGTGAATTCGACCGCTCGGTGCACGAGGGCGGCTCGCGCCACAGCCCGCAGGAGCAGTCCTGGCTGGACAAGGTGAAAAGCTTCTTCAGCTAAATCGCCGGATTGCCCGGCAGGCAGGACGATGAAACCGGCCACGTGACCAGCGTGGCCGGTTTTTTCATGCCCGGCGCGGCGATAATGCGGCATTGATGCACCCTGCCGAGTTGCCGTGGTTCCGCCGTCCCCCGCCCCCTCCAGCGCCAGTTTCGACCCCTTCGTCCTGCTTGACGATGCCGCCGCCGCACCCGGCGTGGCGGCGTCGCGCCTCTATACGGGGTTTGTCCAGGCCGATGTCCTGCCCGCCGGCACCGATCCCGCCACGCTGGATGCGCTGCTGGCCGCCGGCTGGCGCCACGGGCTGCATGCCACGCTGTTCGCGCCGTACGAGTACGGCGGGGCGCTGGTCGGGGCGCCGGTCCATTGCGGCGATGCGCTGCCGTTCCATGACGGCGCGCTGCAACTGCTCTGGTTCCGCGACCTGGCCCGGCTTGACGGCGACGCCGTAGGCGCATGGCTGGCCGCGCGGGCAGAATCCTCCCCGGCCGGGGCGATGGACGTACGCGCCGAGCCGTCGCACGCCGTCTACGCGGACGCCATCGCGCGCATCCACGCCTATATCGAGGCCGGCGATACCTATCAGGTGAATTTCACGCAGCGGCTCCGCTTCTCCGCCTTCGGCGACCCGGTGACGTTCTACGCCGCGCTGCGGGCCGCGCAGCCGGTGCCGTTCGGCGTGCTGGCCTGGCTACCCGGCGATGGCTGGGTGCTGTCGCTATCGCCCGAGCTGTTCGTCGAACACGACGGCGCCGGGCATCTGGTGACCCGGCCGATGAAGGGCACCGCGCCGCGCATCGGGGACGCCGAGCAGGATGCCCGCGCCGCGCGCCGGCTGGCTGCCGACGCCAAGAACCGGGCCGAAAACGTGATGATCGTCGACCTGCTGCGCAACGACCTGGGCCGCATCGCCCAGCCCGGCAGCGTGGCCGTGCCCGACCGCTTCGTGGTCCAGCCATTCGGCCGCGTGCTGCAGATGACCTCCACCGTGACGGCCACGGCGCGGCCCGGCACCGGCTTCGGCGCGCTGATGGCGGCGCTGTTCCCATGCGGCTCGATCACCGGCGCGCCCAAGCGGCGGACCATGCAGATCATCGCCGAACTGGAAACCGCGCCGCGCGGCCTCTACACGGGCGCCATCGGCTGGCTCGATGCGCCGGCCGATGGCCAGCCCTGCGGCGCCTTCGGCATGTCCGTGGCCATCCGCACGCTGGTGCTGGGGCCGCAGGGTGACGACGGCCTGCGCCGGGGCGAGATGGGGGTGGGCGGCGGCATCGTCCATGACAGCGTGGCCGCCGACGAATTCGCCGAGTGCGGCTGGAAGGCGCGCTTCCTGACTGCGCACGATCCCGGCTTCACGCTGTTCGAGACCATGCACGCGCGCGATGGCGTGGTGCTGCACCGCGAGCGCCATCTGACGCGGCTGGCGCATTCCACGGCCGTGTTCGGCTTCGCGTTCGACCAGCCCGCCGCGCGGGCGGCCATGCAGGCCGAGGCAGGGCGGCTGGGCGATGGCGACTGGCGGCTGCGGATGGCCGTCGACAAGGCCGGCGCGCTGGCCTTCGCGAGCGGCCCGCTGGCGCCGCGCGCCGAGCCGGTGGCGCTACTCGACCTGGCCGCGACGCCCTTGCCGGTGGCCGACCCGATGCGCCGCCACAAGTCCAGCGCCCGCGCCACGTTCGATGCCGGCTGGCAGGCGGCCGAGCGCGAGGGCGGCTTCGACGCGCTGTTCTTCAACACGCGCGACGAGTTGCTCGAAGGCGGACGCAGTTCGGTGTTCGTGAAGGTGGGCGGGCGCTGGCTGACGCCGCCGCTGTCGGCGGACATCCTGCCGGGCGTGATGCGCGCCGTGGTGCTCGAAGCGGGCGACGCACTGATCGACGGCCCGATCGAACAGGCCGTGGTCACGCGTGAGATGGTGCGGCACGCCGAGGCCATCGTCCTCGCCAATGCGCTGCGCGGGACGATGCGGGCGCGGCTGCGCTAAATAGGAAGCGTAGGCGCCAGCCGCCTACCGATGCCGCGTATCGAGCCGGCCGTCCCCCAGTTTCCATCTGACCACCCCGGGCAGGTTGATCAGTTCCCGGTCGTGGCAGACCATCACCACGGAGCGGCCTTCCGCCGCCAGTTCCCCGATCAGCGCAATCACCTGCTCGCGCGCGTGGCCGTCGAGGTTGGAGGTCGGTTCGTCGAGCAGCAGCAATTCCGGCTCCAGCACCTTGGCTCGCGCCAGCGCCACGCGCTGGACTTCGCCGCCGGACAGCTTCTCCGGCGCGGTGTCCTGCACATGGACGATGCCGGCCCAGCCCAGCGCCGCGCCCACGCGTCGCTCGATCTCGTCGTGCGCCACGCCCCGGGCCCGCAGGCCATAGGCGATGTTGTCGCGTACCGAGGTGCGGAACAGGTAGGGATGCTGGTGCATATAGGCCACGCGCTGGCGCAGCGCGGGCGGGAGCGGCGTCAGCGGCGCCTCGCGGTGCTTGCCGCCTTCGTCTTGCCACGCCACGGTCGCGCCCGGTGCCGGCTCCAGCCCGGCCATCATCCGCAGCAGCGTGGACTTGCCCGCGCCGTTCACGCCGGTCAGCGCCACGGCGGCGGCGCGCGGGAATACCAGTTCGGGGATGTCGAACAACTGGCGAGCGCCGACGCGCCGCGCCAGACCCCGCACCGTCAGCAGTGCGCTGGTCATCGCCGGAACCCTCCCGCGCCTTGCAGCCAGGCGAGCATGATGTTGACGGCCAGCGCCAGCGCCACCAGCACGATGCCGAGCGCGATGCCCTGCGCGAACTCGCCCTTGCTGGTCTCCAGCGCGATGGCCGTGGTGATGGTGCGCGTGGAGCCTTCGATATTGCCGCCGATCATCAGCGCCGAGCCCACCTCGGCAATCACGCGCCCGAAGCCGGCCACCACGGCCGCCATCAGGCCGAAACGCAGTTCGCGCAGCACGGTGAAGAAGGTGCGCCAGCGGCCGGCGCCGAGCACCCAGGCGGTCTCGCGCAGGCGCGGATCCGCCGCCTGCATGGCCGCGAGCGAGAACGCCAGCACCACGGGAAAGCCGATCACGGCCTGCCCGAAGACCATGCCGGATGGGGTGAACAGCAGGGAGAAACTACCCAGCGGCCCCTGCCGCGTGAACAGCAGGTAGAGCACCAGGCCAACCAGCACCGTCGGGAACGACAGGAAGGCCTGCGCCAGCACCACCACCACGCGCCGGCCGGGAAAGGCATGGGTGGCGATCAGGTAGGCGGCGCCGATGGCCGGCACGGTAGCCAGCGCCAGGCCAAGCACCGCCACCATCAGCGAGGTCCAGACGATGAACCATAGCGCGCCGTCCCCGCTGCCCAGCAGGCGGAAAGCGTCCAGCGTGGCCGTGCCGATCTCCACGTGGGCGCGCTCAGGCGGAGAACGTGTGCTCGACGGCCGGGAAGCTCCCGTCCTTCACGGCGGCGACATAGGCGCGCACGGCGGCCTCGATCGAGGTCTGGCCGTCCATGAAGTTGCGCACGAACTTGGCCTTGCGGCCCGGATAGATATTGAGCATGTCCTGCAGCACCAGCACCTGGCCGGAACAGTCCACGCCGGCGCCGATGCCGATGGTCGGAATCGTCAGCTGTGCCGTGACCTCGCCAGCCAGCGCGGCCGGCACGGCTTCCATGACGATCAGCTGCGCACCGGCGGCCTGCAGCGCCAGCGCGTCACGCTTGAGCTGCGCGGCGCCGGCATCGGTCTTGCCCTGCACCTTGAAGCCGCCCAGCGCGTGCACCGACTGCGGGGTCAGGCCGATGTGGGCGCACACCGGAATGCTGCGCTCGACCAGGAACTTCACGGTGGGAGCGAGCCAGTCGCCGCCTTCCAGCTTCACCATCTGCGCGCCCGCGCGCATCAGCGCGGCGGCGCTCTCGAAGGCCTGCGTGGGCGTGCCGTAGGTGCCGAACGGCAGGTCCGAAACCAGCAGCGCGGTCTGGTTGCCGCGCGCCACGCATTCGGTGTGATAGACCATGTGCGGCAGCGTGACGGGCAGCGTGGTCTGCTGGCCCTGCATTACGTTGCCGAGCGAATCGCCGACGAGGATGACTTCCACGCCGCAGAAATCGAGCAGTGCGGCGAAGCTCGAGTCGTAGGCAGTCAGCATGACGATCTTGTCGTCCGCGGCACGCATGGCCTGGAGCTTGGGAATGGTGACGGTCTTGCGGGAGGGGTCGAGGAGGTAACTCATGGCAGTGCCCGTGGGGGTGTGTGGCTGCCTG
The DNA here is from genome assembly GCF_056396345.1 of Cupriavidus sp. 05T42. Taxonomy (NCBI): domain Bacteria; kingdom Pseudomonadati; phylum Pseudomonadota; class Betaproteobacteria; order Burkholderiales; family Burkholderiaceae; genus Cupriavidus; species Cupriavidus sp. 05T42. The sequence goes on along the minus strand of NZ_JBFTLH010000010.1, from coordinate 6,830 downwards.
GGCCTGAGGCGGGCAGGGCGGTCAGGGGGCCGCGAGATTCAGGAAGGCCTTGCGGCCCCGCATGTTCTCGATGCGCGACAGTAGTGTACGGAAATCGCCGTCGTTGTCCACCGGATTGAAGCGCGCGGTGTCCACGATCAGGACCGGCGCCTCGTCGTAGCGGTGGAACAGTTCGCCGTAGGCGTCGGTCAGCCGCTGGAGGTAGGTTTCGTCGATGCCGGACTCGCCAGGCAGGCCGCGTCGCGCAATCCGCTCGCGCAGCAGCGACGGCGTGGCCTGGAGCATGATGACCAGGTCCACGCGCTGGGCCGGCACCTGGAGCCGGGCGGCGAGCGCGTCGTAGAGCGCGAGTTCGTCGGCTTCGAGGGTCAGCGCCGCATAGAGGCGGTCACGTGCGTAGAGGAAATTGCCGATCACGCGCTGGCCGGCCAGCAGCGCGGCCTGCCATTGCTGGATCTGGGTGGCGCGCTGGTCCAGGCAGTGCAACTGCATCGGCAGTGCATAGCGCTGCGGCTCGCGGTAGAAGCGTTCGAGGAAGGGGTTCTGGCGTGCGCCGTCAGGCAGTTCGCCGGCCTGGAGCGTGCGGGCCAGGCGCTGCGCCAGCGAGGTCTTGCCGGAGCCGACGGGCCCTTCGACGACGATGCGGCGCAGATGGTCGAGCATGGCTCGTGGGGTGCCGATGGATCAGGCGTGGATCACGCCTGCGTGCCGCCTTCCTGAAGGCGGGGGCATTTGCATGAGGAAAACTTCTCGATGCGCTGGTCGCGCACGCCGGGCAGGAAGTCCGCCGCGCGGCCACGGCCCGGGATGACCAGTTCGCCGTCCAGCTCCACCAGCGGCACCAGCACGAAGGCGCGCTCGGTGATGCGTGGATGCGGCACGGTCATCGCCTCGGAGTCGATCCGGTCGGCGCCGAACAGCAGCAGGTCGAGGTCCAGCGTGCGCGGCGCGTTGTGAAACGGGCGCTCGCGGCCGAACTGGTCCTCGATGTGGTGGCAGATGCGCAACAGCTGCGGCGCGGTGAAGGACGTCTCCACCTTCACCACGGCGTTGAAGTAGTCGTCGCCGCTGGCGTCGACGGGTGCGGTGCGGTAGAACGAGGACTTGGCCAATACCGTGATGCCGACCTGCTGGGCCAGGCACACGATGGCGTCCTTCAGTGCCTGGCGGGCATCGCCGAGATTGGCGCCGATGCCGATAAAGGCAAGTGTCATGTTATTCCTCCGGCTGGGCGCGGCCGGACTCCGATGCGGCTTGACCCCCCTCCGCCGCGTCCGTGTCGCCCCGGGAAGAAACTTTATCCGATTTCCGCGGACCGCGCCGACGACGCTTCTTGCGCGCCGGGCCCTCGCCATCGACGCCCGCGAAGCCTTCGCCCTCGTCGGCACCCTGGCCGCCCTGGCCACCGGCGGCGCCCGAGCCACCCTTGCCGCGCTTCTGGCGGGTGGCCTCGATCATGTCTTCGCGCGTATCGGGCGGCGCGTTCTGGAAGTCGGTCCACCATTGGCCGATTTCAGCCGGCTGTTCGCCCGATTCGCAGCGCAGTTGCAGGAAGTCATAGCCGGCACGGAAGCGCGGCGATTCCAGCAGGCGGAACGGCATGCGGCCCACGCGCTTCTCGAAGCGCGGCTGCATGCCCCAGATGTCGCGCATGTCGGTGACAAAGCGGCGCTGGATGGCCAGTTGGCCGGTCTGCTTCTCCAGCACCATGTCCATGGCCGTGTTGAGCGCCGCAATCGCGTGCTCGCCCTCGTCGCGCAGCTTGTTCCAGCGTTGCAGCACGTGGTGCCACAGCAGCGCGGCGAACAGGAAACCGGGCGACACCGGCTTGCCGGCCTGCACGCGGCGGTCGGTGTTGTCGAGCGCCAGCTGCACGAAGCGCTGGCCCATCGGCTGCTCCAGCGCCACGTCCAGCAGCGGCAGCAGGCCCTTGTGCAGGCCGGCCTTGCGCAGCTCCTGCAGCGAGGCCCAGGCGTGCCCGGACATCAGCAGCTTCAGCATTTCGTCGAACAGGCGCGCGCTCGGCACGTTGTGGATCAGCGGGGCCAGTTCGGCGATGGGCTCGCGCGTCGCTTCGTCGATCGAAAAACCTGTCTTGGCCGCGAAGCGCACCACGCGCAGCATGCGCACCGGGTCTTCGCGGTAGCGCGTGACCGGGTCGCCGATCATCCGCAGCGTGCGCGCGCGGATGTCTTCCATGCCGTGATGGTAGTCATGCACGGTCTGCGCGGCCGGGTCGTAGTACATCGCGTTGATCGTGAAGTCGCGGCGCTCGGCGTCCTCGGCCTGGGAGCCCCAAACGTTGTCGCGCAGCACGCGGCCGCTGGCGTCGATCGCGTGCGTCTTGCTGTCCAGCTCGGCGCGCTTCAGGCGGCGGCCTTCGGGCAGCGTCTCGCTGGCAATGGCGTCCACCAGCGCGCGGAACGTCGAGACCTCGATGATTTCCTGCTCGCGGCCGCCGTAGAACGTCACGTGCACGATCTGGAAGCGCCGGCCGATGATGCGCGAGCGGCGGAACAGTGCCTGCACCTCTTCGGGCGTGGCGTTGGTCGCCACGTCGAAGTCCTTCGGCTTGATGCCGAGCAGCACGTCGCGCACGGCGCCGCCGACGATGAAGGCCTGGAAACCGGCCTGCTGGAGCGTGGCGGTGACCTTGACCGCGTTGCGCGAGAGCAGCGTGGGGTCGATCTGGTGTTCGTCCACGTTGACGATGCGCTGCGTATGGGCGCGCCCGGTGCGGCGCAGCTTGGGGCCAGGCTTGCCGAGCAGCCGGTTGATGAGCTTCTTGATCACGTCAGAACAGGTCCATGATGCGCCAGCCGGCCGCGGCCGCATGGTTGCGCAGGCGGTCGTCGGGATTGGCGGCGATCGGCTCGCTGACCTTTTCCAGCAGCGGCAGGTCGTTGGCGGAATCGCTATAGAACGTCGTGGTGCCGAAGTCTTCCCACTGGGTGCCGAGGCCCTTGAGCCACTGCTCCACGCGGGCGATCTTGCCCTCGCGGAAGCTCGGCACGCCGAAGACCTCGCCCGTGAAGGCGCTTTCCGGCTTGCCGTCGGACGTGGCCGGCTCGGTGGCGATCAGGTGCTTGATGCCGAAGGCCTGGGCGATCGGCGCGGTGACGAAGCTGTTGGTAGCCGTCACCACAGCGCACAGGTCGCCCGCCTCCAGGTGCTTGTAGACCAGCGCCTTGGCCTGCGGGGTGATGACCGGGTCGATCACCTCGCGCATGAAGCGCTGGCGCCAGGCGTCCAGCCGGTCACGCGGATTGGCAGCCAGCGGGGCCAGCGCGAAGCGCAGGAACGCCTGGATATCCAGGGTGCCCGCCTTGTATTGCCCATAGAACTCGTCGTTCTTGCGACGATAGGATTCCTCGTCGACAACGCCCATGCGGACCAGGAAGCGGCCCCATTCGTGGTCGCTGTCGGTGGGGATCAGGGTGTGGTCGAGGTCAAACAGTGCCAGATTCATGGGCGGCGATTTTACATTAAGGTACACATGGCGGTTGGCGCGGCTTGGCGCGCCAGGACCATTTTGGGAGCGGATTTCGTGCCAGCTTCGGCGCGGATTCGCGATTTATTCGCGGAATTCCGCAAACATCTCGCGCAGCAGCGGCAGGGTGACCGCGCGCTTGCGCTCGAGCGAATACGTGTCCAGCGCGTCCAGCAGGGCCATCAGGCTGGGCATGTCGCGGTAATGCCGCGTGACCAGCCAGTGGGGGATTTCGGGCGATAACTGCAAGCCACGCTCGCGCGCGGCCTGCAGCAGGGCGGCCATCTTGTCGTCATCGGACAGCGAGGCCACCTGGTAGACCAGCCCCCAGCCGAGCCGGGTGCGCAGGTCTTCACGTACCGGCATGGCACGCGGCGCCAGGCCGCCCGCCACCACCAGCGCGGTGCGCACGTGGGCGCGCACCTCGTTATACAGCGAAAACACGGCGATCTGTCGCGCTTCGTCGAGCAATTCCACATCATCGACGGTGTAAAGCCGGCAGGACGGGTCGAAATTGAAGTCGGCGAGCGCGTGGTGCGGGCTCAGGTAGCGGCAGTTCAGGCCGGTATGGAGCGCCGCGTCGCACACTGCGTGCAGCAGGTGGGTGCGCCCCGAGCCGACCTCGCCCCACAGGTAGATCAGCCGGTCGTTGGCGTGTTCCTGGGCGATGGCGGCCGGCAGCTCGCGCAGGCGCTGCACCGGCTCCCGGTTCGAAGCCACGAAAAAGTTCTCGAACGTGGACGGCGGCGGGCTGCCGAGCTCGAGCGAAAGCTGCTTATGACGCGATGACATGACGTTTTCGTAACTTCCTACCTCGGTTCCATCAGTTTCTGTGGGCTTCAATCAGTTGCGATACAGATCGCTAGCCATGTAAACGCGCCGGATCTGCCGCGCGCCGACCAGCAGCACCGCACAGGTCGGCAGGGCCAGCAGCACGCCGAAGAAGCCAAACAACTGGCCGAATGCCAGCAGCGCGAAGATCACCACCAGCGGGTGCAGCCCGATGCGCTCGCCCACCAGGCGCGGCGTCAGGTAGAAGCTTTCCACGAACTGCCCGATGCCGTATACCACGGCCACGGCGCCCAGCCCGTACAAATTGCCGAATTGCAGCAGCGCAGCCAGGATCGCCAGCGCTAGCCCCAGCCCGAAACCGATGTACGGGATGAACACGGCCAGCCCGGTGAACACGCCCACCGGAACGCCCACCTCGAACCCGGCGATGGTCAGCCCGATCGAATAAAGTGCAGCAAGGATCACCATAACCAGGATCTGGCCGCGCAGGTACTGGGAAAGCAGCGCATCGGTCTCATTCGACAGCTCGCGCACCTTCGGCACCCAGCGGCGCGGCACCAGCCGCTCGATACGCCGCATGACCATATGCCAGTCCATCATCAGGTAATACATGACGATGGGGATGATGAACAGCATCCCGAACACGCTGATCAGGGCCGAGCCGGACACCTTCGCATAATTCAGCAGCACCTGGAACAGGTCTTCCGGGCTCGCCGCGAAGCGGTCCTGGAGCATGTTGCGCAGGCCGGGGAAGTCAAAGCGCACGCGCACCCCCAGTTCTGCCAGGCGGGGCGACACCACATTGTTGAGCTTTTGCAACAGCAGCGGCACCTGCTCGCGGATCTGCGGGATCTCGCGCTGGAGCACGGCGATCAGCAGCAGCACCAGCAGCACCACGATAATGGTCAGCAGGCCGATCATCAGCGTCACGCCGATAAAGCGCGGCACGCGGCGGCGCTGCAGCCAGTCCACGCCCGGCGTGAGAATGTACGCAAAAATGAACGCGAACAGGAAGGGCGTGAGCACCGGCGCCAGCGCCACGATGGCGGCGAACAGGCCGGCGGCCACGACGATCCAGATTAGGATACGTTTGGAGTCTGGCGAGAGCAGGGGAGCGTTCATCGAAAGGGTCCGGAAACCGCCGGGCGGGGCACTTTGGCCGGTCTGGTGACCGGGTGTCGCCGCGAAACTGGTAGCCGGGAGCCTGTATCCGTTAAAATCGCGATTCTAACGGACTCGCGCCCGCCCTCCGTGGCGCCGGGCGCCGTAATCCACACTTTACCTCGTCAAAGACAAGCAGGATCTCATGAGCGCATCCCAGAACGCCGGCCAGGCAGGCCTTTCCTACCGCGATGCCGGTGTTGACATCGACGCCGGCGACGCGCTGGTAGACCGCATCAAGCCGTTCGCCAAGCGCACCATGCGTGAAGGCGTGATGGCCGGCATCGGCGGATTCGGCGCGCTGTTCGAACTCTCGAAGAAGTTCCAGGAGCCAGTGCTGGTGTCCGGCACGGACGGCGTGGGCACCAAGCTCAAGCTGGCCTTCCAGCTGAACCGCCATGACACCGTGGGCCAGGATCTGGTGGCGATGAGCGTCAACGACATCCTGGTGCAGGGCGCCGAGCCGCTGTTCTTCCTCGACTACTTCGCCTGCGGCAAGCTGGACGTGGACACGGCCGCTACCGTGATCCAGGGCATCGCCCATGGCTGCGAACTGGCCGGCTGCGCGCTGATCGGCGGCGAGACCGCCGAAATGCCGAGCATGTACCCGGACGGCGAGTACGACCTGGCCGGCTTCGCGGTGGGCGCGGTGGAAAAGCGCAAGATCATCGATGGCAGCACGATTATCCCGGGCGACGTGGTGCTGGGCCTGGCTTCGTCGGGCGCGCATTCGAACGGTTACTCGCTGGTGCGCAAGATCATCGACGTGGCCAAGCCGGACCTGAACGCCGACTTCCACGGCCAGCGCCTGCAGGACGCCATCATGGCGCCGACGCGCATCTACGTGAAGCCGCTGCTCTCGCTGATCGAGACGCTGCCGGTCAAGGGCATGGCCCACATCACCGGCGGCGGCCTGACCGAGAACGTGCCGCGCGTGCTGGCGGACAACGTCACCGCCGTGATCCAGAAGGATGCCTGGACGCTGCCGCCGCTGTTCCAGTGGCTCCAGGAGCAAGGCCGCGTGGCCGATGCGGAAATGCACCGCGTGTTCAACTGCGGCATCGGCATGGTCGTGATCGTGGCGAAGGAAGACGCCGAACGCGCGATCCGTCACCTCCAGGCGGCTGGCGAAGCCGTGTGGCAGATCGGCGAAATCCGCGAACGCGAGGAAGGCCAGGCTCAGACCGTGGTGGTCTGAGCGCGGTCCAATCCCTCGCAGGATGGCAAAACGCCCGATGGCAATGAACTGCACCCCAAAAGTTGGACACCAACTTTTGGGGTGTTTTCATGTATCGGTACTCGGAGCAGTTCAGGCTGACAGTTATCCAGAGCTACCTGGACGGTCAGGCAGGCTATGGTGAGATCGCCAAACGCCATGAAATAGACA